>NZ_JADEXN010000196.1 GCF_015207075.1 Zarconia navalis LEGE 11467 | reverse complement strand
AACCCCTTCCTCGACGGCGATAATCCTGCCAACCGCATGATTTTGATGGGAACCCCTCAATGGATTCGGAGTGTCATTCGCCGATTGCACTGTTTGGGTGTTGCCGAAGTCAGTCACTGGAGTCCGGTGTTACCCGTCGGGAAATCGGGAGAAGCGATGAGTCTTTTGAAGCGTCCGCGACGCAAAAATGTAATATCGGGCAAGTAAGGCAATCGCCCAATGGGTAGAATAGAAAATCATCCAAACCCCACACCCCACTCTCTTTCCATGACAGCCGTCATCCCCAATCCCCAATCCTCAAGTATCTTTTACCCCAGCGCGGATGAAGAACCCGTGGCAGAAACCCACGACCACCTTTACGCCATTCTCACCACCCTCGAAGTTCTCAAACAACACCTAAGCGATCGCCGCGCGACGGTTTTGGCAGACCAGTTTCTATACTATGCCCAGGGGTTTCCCAAACTGCGGGTAGCCCCGGATGTGATGGCGATCTTTGACGTAGAACCCGGCGGACGGGACAACTACAAAATTTGGGAAGAAGGGCAAGTGCCGAGGGTGATTTTTGAGATGACCTCGAAAAGTACCCAAGACGAAGATCTGACCCGCAAAAAAGAGCTGTACGAAAGTTTAGAAGTGGCCGAATATTGGCTGTTCGATCCCAAAGGGGAGTGGATTGAAGAGCAGTTACGCGGCTACCGACTGCGGGGGGATACCTACGAATCGATCGTCGATAATTGCAGCGAAGTGTTACAGTTGCGCCTCGTGGTGGAAGGAAAACTCATCGGCTTCTACCGCCAAGAAGACGGGGGAAAACTGCTGGTTCCCGAGGAGTTAGCGGAGGCATTGCGAGAGGAAACGCAGTTGCGGGTGGAAGCCGAAGAACAGTTGGAAGCCGAACGCCAACGTGCTGAAGCCGAACGCCAACGCGCTGAAGAACTCGAATCGATTTTAGCCCGCTATCGAGAACAGTTCGGGGAATTACCCTGAGACTAGTACTCGGCCACATTGATGCGCGACGAGTAGGGGTAATCCCCCCGTGGTTACCCCTTGCCGCCGGGGTAGGCACGGGGGCACTACCCCTACGACCAAATTAACCATCAGAACTAGTGTGGTGGAGTACTAATCGGTTACGGGCGCTGCAACACTTGAATTTGGGCATTCTGCGTCGATGAATCCCCAGTCATACCAATGAGGAGTTTGCCGTCGCGACTGGCAACGAGATGGCGCATGGGTTCGAGATTCAGGGTGGCTTCGAGTTCTGCCGTTTCCAGATTCCACACTTTCAATCCCTCGGTAGTACTGGCAAAAATACGATCGCCACTCAATGCAATTCGATCGCCATATCCCCAACTTTCCCGAGATGCAGAAACCAGGGTTTCGGCTTTGAGTTCGGCGGTGGTTAAATCCCAAATTTGTAGGTGGGTTTTCGGTTGTCCGTAAGATGTGGTGACGGCGGTTTGTCCATCCCAACCGATCGAACCGGCGTTAACATCGGCCAACCATTTTTTGGGCAAAACCATTTTTCGATCGCCCGTCAAATCCCGCACCACCAGTTTACTGCCCACTCGGGTCAGTATAGTATTGCCATCCGGGGCGATCGCCAACAGGCTAAAACGGGGTTGGCTGCCGGTTATCGAAATCGGGCCCCATTCGATCGTTTTCGGCTCTGTGTCGGGTAATGTGGTTTTGAGTTCGCCGGTTGTCCGATCCCAGATTTTCACCTCGCTGTAAGCGCTACTGACGATCGTCTTACCGTCTGCGGATATCCCCACCCGACTGACGAGATAGCTGTGAGAGTCGGTATCGTCTGCAAGCATTTGGGGGCGTTTCTCTGAAGTAATATCCCAAATCCGCACCCTGCGATCGCCGCTACCGCTAATAACGGTATTGCCATCGGGGGATACTGCCAGGGATGCGATCGCCCCAGAATCGCTTTGCAGGGTTTTCTTGAGTTCCCCTGTTTCGATGTCCCATACTTTAATGGCTTTATCCCGTCCGCCGCTGAAAAGGGTTTTACCGTCGGGACTTAAGGCAATCGCCGCCGCGGTGGGATGTCCCGTCAGAGTATGGGCGATCGAGAAATTGCAATACGGAGACTGGGTTGAGGGTTCAGAACACGATCGAAGTTCGGTTGGGGAGGATTGGGGTGGAAGCGAGGATGAAAAGAATGCATTAAAGGCGATCGCATTCCAAATACCAATCGCAGCGATTGCCACAAACCACAACACTTTGCGCGATCGCCTTTTTGCCGGTTTCGCCAAGGGCGATTTCCCCAGAATTATCGCGGTTAATTCCCGGCGACTGCGATCGGCTTCCCATCGAAACGCACACCCAAAAATAAAGAAAACAACAATCGGCATTCCCAACGGCAGAAGCATTTCTACCCCAATATCCTCAGACAGCCAACCCGATAGGCAAACGGGGATGGCGATGCTGTACCAAGTCGATAACCAAAATAGGGAAAAAACGGTGATAATCGGATGTAAACTTTGTTGAATGCGGACGATCGTCCCCTCCCCACTTGACTCGAACCGCCCGCAAATATTCGGTAAAAACGAGTTGCGATAGTGAATGATGCGCCGAATCTCAAACCCAGACTCTGACAGAGTCCCGGCGTAGGGTCTGTGGTGGCGAGGCCGTTTCCATCGAAATTTCTGGGGCGCTTCAATCTGTGCGGCTAGGCGATCGAGAACGCTTTCCAGAGGCTGTTGCGTGGTGACGGTAAAGGTATCGGAGGGGAGAAGTTTCACGATCGACTTTGTGATGAGAATCGATCTAAATATAGGTTTGGGTTTTCCAAAATTATGCAGTTTGAGAACTCGAACTTCTAGCTTTAGCCTCGATATTTCAATATTTTATTCTAGTATTTAGAATTGAAAGAGTTGATTGAAAGTAGAATTGAGGCTTAAAAGAAGTATAGACGATCGATATATATAGGTTTGACTACCATAAAGTTATGCAGTTTCGATACAAGATCGATATTTTTATTTCAACCCTAAACTAACCGTCATATCCTAGATTCATAAAACTCATGAATCTCATAAAAAGTTAAAAAAATTTAGAAACTCTGGACGTTCTAATTTTTTTCATGCACACTGGAAGAATCTATATCCCGATCGCGAGGAACTAGCCAGCGTGCGTTACGAAATTCGCTATAAGCCTTCTTTTGCCGCTATTTTTCTGACTTTAGATCCCGGTGATGCCGTGACAGCAGAGTCTGGGGCAATGACGAGTATGGATGGTCAACTCACCACCAAAACTCAATTTTCTGGGGGTTTCTTTTCCGGGTTACTCAAAAAGTATTTTGGCGGCGAATCTTTATTCGTGAATGAGTTTAAAAACTCGACCCAAAAACCGCAAACTCTAGTGCTAACTCAATCCGCCATCGGTGATATTATCGGGCTGGATTTACACGGAGAATCCATTTGTTTTCAACCGGGGGCATATATCGCCCATACCTCAGGGGTCAATTTTGGCGTTCGGTGGGCGGGATTGAAAAGCTGGTTCTCTGGTGAAGGACTGTTCAAGCTACAAGCCAGCGGTCGAGGAACGGTGTTTTTTGGAGCTTATGGCGGACTCACCGAAAAGTATGTCACTGGAGAGTTTATCGTCGATACAAGTCATGTAGTTGCCTACGAACCCAGCATTCAAATGAATGTCAAACTGGCTGGTGGACTTTTCGGTTCGCTGACCTCTGGAGAAGGATTTGTAAACCGCTTGACGGGTCGAGGAAAAGTTTATCTTCAATCGAGAAGTGTGGATGGCTTAGTGGGATATTTGCGTCCTAAACTTTGATATTTCTTAGGGATTTGAAAGCGGTAATTTTAGAATATAGAACGAAGTTGTGAACATCGAACTTGTAAACCAACCCGACAGTACGATCGCGCGCGTGATTCTCGATGGTGGCGAAGAAGTGGTTGCCGAAGCTGGAAGTATGGTTGCCATGAGTGGTTTTATCAATGCCAATACCACCTTACGAAAAGGAAAAGGCGGCGGCATTCTCGGCGGAATCAAACGAATGGTAGCTGGGGAATCTTTATTTTTAAGCGTATTTAACTCTCCCATGCCGGGGGGAGAAGTGTTTCTCGCACCGCGATTGATGGGAGATATTACCCTACATGAAATGGCGGGACAAGAGTTAGTGATTCAGGCAACATCCTATCTGGCAAGTGCCTCAGGTGTGAATATCGATTTAGGCTTTCAAGGCTTTAAATCTCTCTTTTCGGGAGAATCCATTTTTTGGCTGACTGCCAGCGGTTACGGTTCCCTTCTGATGACCTCTTTTGGAGGAGTGTACGAAGTGAATGTTGAAGATGAATATATTGTCGATACCGGCCATATTGTCGCCTTCGATAAAAATTTAACCTTTGAAATCACCAAGCCTGGAGGCAGTTGGCTGGGGGCTTTTTTGGGAGGAGAAGGACTCGTTTGCCGGTTTAAAGGTCGAGGAAAAGTCTACTGTCAAACCCACAACTCGATCGCATTCGGACGAAATATCGGTCTCCAGCTACCACCCGCTGCTGCCTCAAATAGTAAGTTAGGTCTCGTGGGACAACTTCTCAAATTAATCCAGTTTTAAGGAGATGGAAATGGTTCAAGAGATTGCCTATAAAATCGAACATTCTCCCGCTTATGCCTCCTTGGTTCTACACTTAAATCCCCAGCAAACTGTTTTGGTCGAATCGGGTGCGATGGCAGCGATGGATTCGGGAATCCAGATGAAATCGAAGGCTAAAGGTGGCTTGATGAAAGGCATCGGACGGCTAGTGAGTGGCGAGTCTTTTTTTGTCAGTGAATTTACCGCTGGGAATCAGCCTGCCGAACTTTACGTTTCCCCAGGGGTTCCGGGAGATGTGCGGCATTATGCCTTGCAAGGGAACAATTTAATGATTCAAGGCTCGGGATTTGTAGCTTGCAGTCTGACGGTGAATATCGAGACCAAATTTCAGGGATTTAAAGGCTTTTTTAGCGGCGAATCGTTGTTCTTGATTCGGGCGACGGGGGAAGGGGATGTGTGGTTTAGTTCCTATGGTGCGATCGTCGAAATTCCCGTGGATGGAGATTACGTTGTGGATACGGGATATATTGTCGCCTTTGAAGATACGTTGCAATATAAAGTGGAGATGCTGGGAGGATTATCTTTTAAAGGGTTGCGCACGGGAATTCTCGGGGGAGAAGGCTTAGTGTGTCGGTTCAGCGGACGGGGACGCTTATGGGTTCAGTCCCGGAATCTCTATCGATTCATCAACTTTATCAATCCCTTCCGTCCGGCAAAAAGTTAGTCAGTATCACGTGAATCGACGATGAACAAAAAACACCCATCCTCGCAAAATTCGGGCGATCGCAACCCACCCGCGTCTAACCGCCAATTGCTGATTCTACTCGGCTTTTTCGTTGTCGCGATCGCCGGTACGATTTGGGCGTTTGGATGGGTTTTTGATAGTTTTATCGAATTTATTCCCCCCAGTCTAGAGCAGAAATTGGGGGCGGTTATCGTCCCGGTTTACGAACAAATCGCCCAGCCTTCCGAAGCCCAGGATACCCTCAATACATTACTCGACGGCTTGGAAACCCATCTGCCGGAGGAACAACGGCAAAATCGAGATTACCGAGTGCTGTTCGTCCCCGAAGACACCGTCAACGCCCTGGCATTACCCGGAGATGCGATCGTCGTTTATGGGGGGTTGCTGCAACAGGCAGAGTCGGAAAACGAGCTGATGATGGTGTTGGGACACGAGTTGGGACATTTTGCCAATCGCGATCATCTGCGGGGTTTGGGACAGCAATTGTTGTTGCGAGTCACCATCGCTTCAATTTTCGGCGATACAGGAGCCTTGGCGGGAATCATCGGTTCCACCATCGAAACCATCTCGCGATCGCAATATTCCCAGTCTCAGGAGCTGCAAGCCGATGAATTCGGCATCGACTTGTTGCAAAAACACTATACCCACGTTGCCGGTGCTACGGATTTTTTTGCTAGACTCGATCGGGAAAAAAAGTCGAACTTGGCATTTTTCTCAACTCATCCCGCTCCTCGAAATCGTGTTAAGAAATTAGAGAAAATTCTTCGCGATCGTCAATATCCCATCGGAGAAAAAGCACCCTTACCTCCTGCCTTATCGGAGTGGGAACCCGAACTCTTGCCACCACCAAATTAGAAGTAATAAGTTGAAAGTCATAAGTTTTACCTCTAATTTTAAGCTGAGAATTTCAAAATTGATATCCTAATGCGATGAACTCAGATGACGAGATAAAATCGTCGATCGCTTTAAAACCTATGCCTATCTGGGAATCCCTAATCTTCTTTGGGATTCCGACTCTGTTGCTCTACTTTGCCACTCGTTTTGGCATTTCTATTCTGCATCGCACGTTTGACATTCCACTTGAAATATGCTGGTTTTTGAGTGGCGGTTTCTTCGTTTTTATTCCTCTTCTAACAGCCGCAATTCTAGCCTACTTTCGAGAAAGTAGAACGATAAGTTTAGAGGACTTTAAGCTTAGATTTCGCTTACGGCAGATGAATCTTTCCGACTGGTTATGGACGCTGGGTTCGATTCTATTAATTGGAATAAGTACCGCTGCCATTATTGCGATCGCCTCCTCCGTTTTTACAGATTTTTCTCCTTCTCCTCCATTCCTCTCTGCCCGAATTCTGCCACCGAACGAAAGATGGATTCTTCTATGCTGGATTCCTTTCTTTTTTTTCAATATTGTCGGTGAAGAGATAATGTGGCGCGGTTACATTTTTCCCCGTCAAGAGTTAACGCATGGCAAGAAAACCTGGCTGGTTCACGGATCTCTTTGGTGGGTGTTTCACCTCTCGTTTGGTTGGCATTTACTCTTAATGCTACTCCCAATTATTTTTATGCTTTCCTGGGTCGTTCAGCACCGTCGTAATACCTGGAGCAGTCTGCTAATTCACGGTATCATCAACGGTGGCGGATTTTTGGCAATCTCTCTAGGTTGGGTTAGTTAATAACTCAGTTTATGAGTGGGTTAAAATCATATCAAACACGTTTAAAAGGGTAGAAAGTTGTAACAAGTCATTTCCGAAATCACCAATTTCTCTGCATTTTTGTGACAATTTCCGGAGCGGTACAAGCAAAAAAGGAAAAATAGAGAACTCGTTAAAATATAATCGCGTCATTCATCGTATCAAGTTATTCACCCGCTCGAAAACCGAACTATGAAACTCAATCTTCTACCCCTTGTCACGGGCACTTTAGCGATTGCCCTTAGTATTGCTCCAGTTACCGTTCGCGCTCAATCTGTGGGTGCGGCGATCGATTCCGAACCGGATTTGATGGAATTGGCAAACGAGATGTTGATGGATAACGTCAACCTCACCCCACAACAATCAGAAATCCTCAATCCCACTCTCGAACAAGCCCTCGATCGCGTTCGAGAACTTCTCACCCCCGAACAAGTCGATCGATTTTACGGGGCATTGGATGCCGAAGAAGGGTTAGCCGAGGCAATTGAAGCTTTGGACATGACACCGATTCAAGAAGTTCAAATTCGCAACGTTCTCCAAGCCACGAGTTTGCAAGTCACTCCCATCCTCACCCCCCAACAGCGATCGCAAATTGAAGACAATTTAGAAGCTCACCTGGATGAAGACATTTAATCCACTTTGGTTTTAGGAACGAAAGCGATCGAGATTTCATCTTTTCTCGATCGCTTTGAGTATTCAGAATCCTTGATGTTCTCGCGACGGATTTTGACCTTCAATTCCCAGCAAAAGTTATTCCCGTCTAACACATCCTACACATTCTGCGTTGCCAACTTCGCCACTTTTGTTGCCCGATCGACTTCGCCGCGCAGTAAGATACAATCTTCGGGCTGTAATGCCATCGCATCATCGACCGAACGATACAGCTTGCCGTGTCGTCGAATCGACTGTACCACCACATCGTACTGTTGTTGCAATTCTGTAGCTTTGAGTCCGACGAGGGTCGATTCCTCCGCCAGAGTTACCCAGCGATTGTATCCTTGGCGAAAATCTGCCCGACCCTTCATCAAATCGTAGAAGGCTGCCACTTCGGGTCGTTCTCCCACCACCAGCAGTTTATCGCCCGATCTCAGTGTTGTCTGTCCTTTCGGATAGTAATTCACGTCGTCTCCTTGCTGAATAGCCATCACCGTCACCCCCGTCAAATTGCGAATATCGGCCGTCGCCAGGGTCATCCAATCCAGCGGCGATTCCGATGGCAGGGTAATCCATTCATTGTGCAGTTCGTGGGTGACGTTCTCGAGATCTTTCTCTTTGGGGAGGTTCTCGTGTTGAGGGCGAACGCTGTCGTAATGCTCGATGCGAATCGTTCGCACCACCGATAGAATCGTACCGCTCGATTCTCCCAAGGTATCTAACATATGCGCCCCCATTTCTAAGGCTGCTTCAAACTCCGGCTGTACCACTTCTTTCGCCCCGAGTTGGGTCAGCACATCGATTTCGCCGCTTTCGTGGGAACGGGCAACCACATCGAGTTCTGGGGCAAATTCTAAGGCCCGTTTGAGCAGCAGGCGGGTACTCATGGGATCGGGTAGGGCGATGGCGAGGGCT
>NZ_JADEXN010000195.1 GCF_015207075.1 Zarconia navalis LEGE 11467 | reverse complement strand
ATATCGGAGGCAGCAACCACCGACATCATCTCGTCGAGAGAATGGAGTTGTAGCTGGGCATCGCTAAATCGATTGGCTAGCTCTTGGGCGCGTTTGGGCGATCGATTGAGGATGGCAATTTGAGTTGCCCCTTTGGCAATCAGATGCTGCACGAGCAATTTTGCCATTTTCCCCGCCCCGACAATGGCGACGCGACACAGGGATAGATTTTCGGCTTCGAGTTGCGCCAGTTCAACAGCAGCCGAACTGATGGATACCGCACCGGTACCGATACTGGTTTCGGTACGCACCCGCTTTCCGGCCCCGATGGCTTTTTTGAAGAGTTGGTTGAGGATGCGCCCAACCCCTTTATGTTGTTGGCCGAGTTTGTAGGTTTGTTTGATTTGGGCGAGGATTTGCCCTTCTCCTAGCACCAAACTTTCTAAACCCGCACCCACCCGCATCAAGTGCATCACCGCATCTTCGTGGAGCAAGATAAATAGATGCGATCGCAACTGAGACAGGGGAACTTGACTCGATTCGGATAAAAACTGGGTCACTTCGAGAACACCAGGTTCCGTCTCGCTCGTGACGACGTAAATTTCGAGGCGATTGCAAGTACTCAGAACGGCGACTTCTTCGATGTGGGGATAGCTTTTTAGCTGGGCGATCGCACTTTCAATTTGGGGTTCTGGGATACTGAGCTTTTCTCGAACTTCAACGGGGGTCGTTTTATGACTCAGACCAATAACAGCGATATTCATAAAATCGTGTTTTGTGAATTGTTTTTAAACGGCTTTTCGACTGTTTTTTTATGTTTTTTAAGTGCTATAACCGATTATTAAGATCTTAAAAATCGAGCCATTTGCAATCGTATATTTAGGGCTGGCAAATGACCCGAAACTTAATTGAAATCCGATTACTTCAACTGCAAATACTTGGGAGCTTCAGACAGATGAATGGTATCGACAAAACGAGCGCTCTTCGATTGGCTGGAAATGACCAAACTTTGCGTGCGCGCGCCGCCGTGGAAGAAGCGCACCCCTTCCATCAAGGTGCCGGGGGTAATCCCGCAGGCGGCAAACAGCACCGTTTCGCCACAGGCGAGTTCCTCGGCATTGTAGACGCGATCGGGATCGGTAATTCCCATTTCTTCCAAACGGGCGAGGTTACTTTCTTTGCTCTCACCGATCAGACCGGTTTTCACGATCGCCGGATCGTAAATCAGTTGTCCTTGGAAGTGTCCGCCCAAGCAGCGCATGGCGGCTGCGGAGATTACTCCTTCGGGTGCCGCACCAATTCCCATCAGGGCGTGAATGCTGGTACCGGCGAAGGCACAAGAGATAGCCGCAGAGACGTCTCCATCGCTAATCAGGCGTACCCGCGCGCCGGCGGCCCGAATTTCGGCGATTAAGTCTTTGTGGCGGGAACGATCCATCACCACCACCACCAATTCTTCGATCGACCGATCTAAGCAATCGGAGATGATTTTGAGGTTTTCCGTGGCGCTTTTGTTAATATCAACATGATTTTTAGCAGCCGGGGGCGCGGCTAATTTCTTCATGTAGAAGTCGGGGGCGGCGAAAAGTCCACCTTTTTCGGAGATGGCGAGTACTGCCATAGAACCGTTCTGTCCGTAGGCAACCAGGTTCGTACCTTCGCAGGGATCGACGGCGATATCGATTTCAACCAGTTCGTCGGGGTTGCAATATGTTTTGGCATCTGCTTGAGTACAAATCCCAACTTCTTCGCCGATATAGAGCATGGGTGCATCGTCCCGTTCCCCTTCTCCAATGACGATGCGCCCGCGCATATAAATCTTATTCATCCGCTCTCGCATGGCTTCGACGGCCACTTCGTCAGCGGTATCTTTCTCGCCTTTTCCCATCCATTTGGCACTGGCGATCGCTGCCTGCTCTACGACTTCAATAATTTCTAGACCGAGGGTTGCGTCCACGAAGTCTTTCCTCCGAACTGATTGTAATGTTTTATTTATCGGGCGTTCCCAGTGTATTAGTTTATCAGAGGGCGGATACCCGTGGAGATCGAGGTCTATCTGGATTTATGTTAAGTTTTGCATCTTTGCTGTATTTATTAATAAATTTGGATCTTCGAACATAAAGACGCTCGACTGTCGGAAACAAAGCTTATTTTTGAGGTAAAATATCTTATTTATTTAACTGAATTCAACTGGATCGATCGTGAAAGTTATTGATTTTAATCGACAGAGCGCAAAAATACAATTTTCGATCGATGAGTTAACGATTTTAAAAAATATTTTATTTGAGGCAAGCCAAAATCTCGATCTTTGCGATATTCAAAAACGTATTAACGATATCGATAAAGATGAAGTCGATCGACTGTTAAAGATAATTGAAATCGTCTATCCATATCGATTTTATCCAGATTCTACTATTCTCCACAATGAGAACTTAGTTCGACTCACTCAAATTACTGAAGAAGGCATAATTTTTAACTTAACCTATCGAGCGCTTATCGGCTTTCGAGGTTATATCAATGAATTATGCCATGGGATGTATGCGATTAAAGAAGCAGATTTTCAATCGAGAATTAGTTTTGAGAAATTTCGAGCTGTTTCTCTTCTTGACTCGATTAACATGGATGTCGTTAAAAAAATGGAAGAGGGAACTCCAAGTTTTCTGATATTTCATAGATGGATAGAGATAAAGAATTATCATTTAAATTTTTCAGAAAAACAAACGAAAGATCTTCCATTCGACTTAAACGTGAGAAGAAAATGTATTCTCAAACTCAACTCGAATTATCTCATGTTTTATATAAAAGGAGTTAGTCCTAAAAAACATCCAACGATGCTATATCATGGTGGACTTCTGATTGCCGTAAGTTCCGATTTGGAACAATATAGACTTTATATTAAATCGAGAGGACAAGCGATAAAATACGATCGGCTTATCCATTTAGTCGCATATCTTGAATTGGTGATAACCTCAAAATTAAACAAGGCCGATTTAGAAGAATATATATGGACGATCGGTACGCCTCAACAGACTCCTCTGTTTAAACTTCAAGTCATTCCAAAAGAATTCGGTGATAGAGAAGAGATGAAAATCAACTTCAAGTTGCTACCCAATAATCAAGAAGAAATTGGTAAAGGCGAACTCTTAGAGATTGAAGATACTGCGAGTGTCAGCGATATCAAACTCTTTATTTCATCAATTTGCTCCTTTATCTGCGAACTTGTCTCTTCTGTGAGCGATCGTCATTCTAAATATGGCGGCTTTAATGAAGTTTGAACCCAGCTTACTAGATCGAGGTAGGCACGGGGGCACGATCCCTACGGATTCTCTGATTTTTCTAACCCACTATAAGATTGAGAGATCGGGATTCCTAGGAATTGCGAATGATTTGGGTCGATCCGACTCCGAACCTATACCACTTTTATGCGGAATGACGATAACTCGAAAAGTATCGTGGCGATCGAATTTATTCACTTCGACCGAAATCGCGATCTGCAATGCCGTTTTTTCGCCGTTAATGGAAGGTAAAAAGAGTGTCAAGACGGATTATTTAGAAATCCCACAACGCGATCGAGCGCCACGGAATGAGACGCTTTGAATAACAATCGATCGCCAGGTTGGATGAAGTTTTGCAAGCGCGTTGTTAGCGTTTCGTGGGCATTGGCAGAAGTTGCATCTTCCCACTCGACGATCGCCACCCCTTTCGCCCCGGCTGCCATTGCTTCGGCTTCCGGGGGGTCGGCGAGGATAAAAAGTGCGTCGAGAGCGAGCTTTTGCGCCATCTCTCCCACTTGTCGGTGAAATTCGATCGATTTCTCTCCCAGCTCCTTCATCGTCCCCAACACCGCAATATGCCGCGTTCCTGGGGTTCGATCGAGCATTTTCAGCGCCGCCAACATCGACTCTAACCCGGCATTATAGGTTTCATCCAAAATCTCGATATCGTTGGCGAGTTGGTAACGCTTCGCCCGCCCATCGGGTAAACTCACCGATAATCCGGCTTCCAGAGGCGATAGATCGAAATCGAGGGCTGTTGCCACTGCGATCGCGGCGAGGTAGTTGAGGGCATTGTGTTCCCCAGATAGGGGTAAAGGATACTCGATGCCATCCACCCGCAGACGATCGCCATCGAGAAGTTCGCCCCGTATATCTCCCCCTTCTAACCCATAGGTGATGGTTTTGCCCTGCCACACCGTTGCTGCCGTTGCCATTAAGCGGCGATCGTCGTGGTTGAGGATGGCAATTCCCGTATCGGGCATTTCCGCAAGGAGTTCGCATTTCGCCCTCGCGATCGCTTCTCTCGAACCCAGCAATCCGATATGGGCCGTTCCCACGTTGGTAATAACGGCGATATCGGGGCGGGCGATGTGGGTGAGTTCGGCAATTTGTCCGGGCCCCCGCATGGCCATTTCAATAACGGCAAAATCGCAGGCGGGGGTAAGTCCGAACAGGGTTTTGGGAACGCCGATTTCGTTGTTGTAGTTGGCTTGGGTTGCCAGGACGTTGCCTTGGGTTCCCAAGACGGCGGCGATGAGTTCTTTGGTGGTGGTTTTGCCGACGGAACCGGTGATACCGATGATGGGAATCGAAAATCGATCGCGCCACCACCGGCCGAGGGTTTGATAGGCTTTGAGAGTGTCGCCGACTTGAAATTGAGGGATGGCGACATCGACAATGCGATCGACAATAGCGGCAGTTGCCCCGTTTTCGGCTGCGGTTGCCACAAACTCGTGTCCGTCAAACTTCTCCCCTCGCAAGGCGACAAACAGATTTCCCGGTTCGATGCTGCGGCTATCGGTGGTGATACCGCTACAAATGCGATCGGGATTTGGGGGAATACGTTCGGGCGATGGAACCCCAAGAATTTCTGCAAGCTGCGCGAGTTCGATCTGCATTGCCACACACTCCTGTTGCCAAAACCTTTACTACCAAAAATTCACGAAGCTGTCACTGATACTGACATTCGATCTTGAATTTTATCGGCGATCGCGCCACGTGAGTCGTTCGATTGCAGACTTTAGTACACGGCGGTGGGGAAGGTGACGAAATTATTGGATTCATCTACCGTTCCGGTAAAGGTTTCCGTGGTTCCTTGTACCGTGAGGGTGAGGGTAAACTCAATGGGTTCGGTGGCTTGTCCTTCCGTGGGGGTTTGAGAGGCCGGGCAGCGAGTATAGAGACTGATGGCGATCGCGTAACTGCCTTTTGGGGCCTTAGAAGGAGGCCAGAAAATATTCTCCACAGGGGTGGTTGTGGTACTCTCGCACAGTGCGTTTGCGTCTACGTCTAGCTTGCCGCCAGAATTGACTGAGGGGGTTTCAAAGCTGACGAGTTCTTCGTTGGGGTCGAGAATGGTCAAATCCAAGTCATCTGAGGTATTCCAGGAAAGGGTGGCTTGCAAGTCGCCGGTACCGAGTTGGGTAATCGCCATTAGGGAATAGACCCCTTTGTGTTCGCTATCGAACCCATTGACGACGATCGTGTAGATGCTGTTACTCTCTAACTCGACTTCCAATCTAGAGTTGGTATTCCCGTCGGCCACATCGTCATTTTCGCCGACGGTATTGCCTTCGGAATCCACCAGAAGCAAATAGGTATCGAATTCTTCACTTTTGACGTCAATAGAAATAGATTGTCCCGCCCTACCAACAAACGTGTAAGTATCGTAGAAACTGCCATCGGAGTCGAAGGTGGCATCGCCGTCTTCTAACTTACCGTTTTCTTGCAGTAAAATTGCAGAATTTATTGGAGTGGAGTCTTCAGGATTGGCTTCGGTGGGATTGGCTTCGGCCGGTTCGTTATCTGCGGGAATCGATTCTTCGGGATTGGCTTCGGTAGGATTGGCTTCGGCCGGTTCGTCATCTGCGGGAATCGATTCTTCGGAATTCGGCTCGGCGGGTTCGGACTCTTCGGGATTGGCTTCGGTTGAAGTTTGGGCGATCGAGAATTCTGCAGGTTTTGTGGCGGCAGATTTGGAAGTAGATGGCTTCAACGGGCGATCGAAAAGAGTTTCGGGTGACGAGCGATCGCGATTTTCTGCTCTGGTCGCAATACCCCAACTACTGCTTAATAGGGCGATCGAAAGGGCGATCGAACTCAAAAAACTCAATTGCCGCAGTTGCATAATATCGATTTAAATGGAGGATAGAACGTGCGCGATTTAGCAGGCTATTCAAGCTTCGCATCATACCATATCACATTATTGTTCGATCGTTCGAAATTTAGAGCTTTTCGCTTAAGTCAATTTTTTAATAATAGTGTATTGCCATTCTCAGACCTCGATCGTCAAATTCGACCGGGTCGGGGAAAGATTTCAAGCCACAAACAAGAGATTGATGGGATGAATATGCCAGAACTATTGCATCTAGAATGTCATCATCAGAAACTTCTTTTTTGAGAGAGCTATTTCTAATTTTTGTGAATAACTTTTGACTTTCAGCAATTGGGTCTGTTAACAACTTAAGGCGCTGCTGCTTTCCCGCATCGGTCTTTTTTTTATGAGTCAGTGACTGTTCTTGATTCAGCTTCCAGAAAAGAAGTTCGGGATGACTTTCTAAAATGCGATCGCCTAACTCTGGCTGTTGTTGAAAAATCTCATCAATTTGTCTAATTTTGGCAGTGATATTCCACGACTGAATCGATATTTTTTTACCCGTTTGTGCTTGATTGATCTGACAAGCATTTTCGTACGAGTTCGCATATATTGCCGCACGAACGGGAGGGGAGAAAACCGATGATGAATACGATCGACCTAAGGTTTTTCGTAGGAGGCGATCGCAAGTTCGAGAAGATTCGAGATCGCCTAAACCAATGGGAATATCGATAAAGGTTCGACGGGAACTTTTCAAGAGATCGATAAGCTGCAAGCGATCTCGAACAACTCGATGGTTCCAGCTTTTTCCATCCCATGAAACCACCAACCATCCTCCACGACAGCCATCAACTCCTAATACTAAATTTTGGGTCTCGATTTTCATTGAATTTCGCCGAATTTCGCCACACTGAAGACACTAAAAATAGTGGCATGCGATTACCCCAAGCCACTCCATCGATTTCTTCAATCGAATAAAAAAATAAAAAATTGGGGCAGATTTAACGAACCTACCCCAATTTCATTTAAGCTTCAAGTTGCCGAAACTCAAGCAATTCTAAACCGCCTGATAATCAGTTCCCCGATATTTCAGTTTTAGATGGGTCTTTAGCCGTTGTAGTAAAGGCGGCCGGTCTTCATGCAGCTTACAAGGAACTCCCCGGTATTTCCCCATAATTTCAGGTGTGGGAGCTGGCGCAGACATCGAGTTTTTCTCGTAGCGAACACCGCGATAACAGAGCTTCATCGTTTTATGTCTCCAAAAAAACAACTGTTTTGGTTTGCGGTGCGTTCCTTCGGGATGATTCCCTACTTCCGTCCCTCCTGTGGAGTGGATGAACGATTTGCTTCTGTATCTATTGTTACCGTTTTGAATTTAGATGTCAAGAGAAAAGCAAAAAAACCGTAAAAAACCACAAAAGTTTACAGAGTCCTGGAGGGAGTTGTAAGATTGGGGCGATCTATGGGGTCTCGAACCCCTTATTGTGCGTACAGTTGCCAAAGAGTCACGATCGATCGAGAGATCGATTTGACTTCTCGTTAGTTTAGAAGAGCCTTAAATTTCATACAGCGCACATTATGCGGATTTTCCTCATTGTCTGGCTGGGACAAATCGTGTCCCTTTTAGGTTCGGGTTTAACCGAATTTGCTTTGGGTGTGTGGGTGTACCAGACTACAGGGTCTATTACGCAGTTTGCCCTGATTTCGCTGTGCATTCATCTTCCCAATATCATTGTTTCCCCCTTTGCCGGGGCGATCGTCGATCGATGGGATCGTCGCTGGGCGATGATTCTCAGCGATTTGGTCACGGGTGTGGCGGCGATCGTCGTTTTCATTTTAGTTTTGCAGAACCGATTGGAAATCTGGCACATCTATGTCGGGGTCGCCATCAGTTCGGTTTTTAACGCCTTCCAGTGGCCCGCATACCTCGCAGCGATCGCCCAACTCGTCCCCAAGAAAAATCTGGGTCGTGCCAACGGCATGGTTCAGGTTGCCGGAGCCGTTGCCAAAATTTCTGGACCCATCGTTGCCGGATTTTTGTTGCTTGCCATCGAGCTAAAAGGGGTGCTGCTAGTCGATTTATGTACCTTTGTCTTTGCGGTCGTCACCTTGCTGTGCGTCCGGTTTCCGAAAGTCGAACGCACCTCAACCTCGTCGGAGAAGGTCAATCTCGATCGGCTGTGGCAGGACGTCGTGTCGGGTTGGAATTACATTATCCAGCGACCGGGTTTGCGAATCCTGACCATGTTCTTTGCCATCAGTTACTTCTCTGAAGGAATGCTGCAAGTGTTGTTTTGGCCGTTCGTGTTAGACATCGCCTCTGAAAGCGAACTGGGAATGGTGCTGTCGGTGAGTGGTTGCGGAATGTTACTCGGCAGTGTCGCCATTGGTGCCTGGGGCGGCCCAAAACGCAGAGTGTATGGAATTTTGGGCTTCGTTTCTCTGCAAGGACTGTTTTTGTGTTTTGGAGGAATTCAGGCTTCGGTGATTGGGGCGG
>NZ_JADEXN010000194.1 GCF_015207075.1 Zarconia navalis LEGE 11467 | reverse complement strand
GATGTATAAATTAAAACCGATCGCCCTCAACGACAATCCATAATTTCTCCTTGCAAATTAAAAGTTCGATCGAGCATTATGACAAGCAACACGACACAAAGCCGGAAATTGGCATGGAAACAAGGGGCAGTTGCCCTGATTTCCCTATCGATGGTAATTAGTGGTGGCCCAGTCGCCGCCCAAGAAGAGTTCGATCGGTTTGCCGACTGGTGCGAGAATCGATCGACTTTGACCCCCCAAGCCGCCCGTACCGTAGAGGTGTTATTGGAGAAAGCCCTAACCCAGGATTGCCAAATGGCTGACGAAATCTTGACTGATTTTACCGGGCTTAGCCTGGGAGAAAATCAAATCATCGATGTAACGCCCCTGTCTTCTTTGACCAATTTAGAGTCACTTGACCTGGAGGGAAATCAAATCGTCGATCTAACTCCTTTGGCTTCTTTAAGTAATTTGATGTCGCTTGACTTAAAGAGAAATCGAATTGTCGATGTAACTCCCTTGTCTTCTTTAACTAATTTGACGATGCTTCACCTGGGGGGAAATCAAATCGAGGATATAACTTCCCTGTCTTCTGCGACTAACTTGACTGAGCTTGCCCTGTGGGAGAATCGAATTGTCGATATAACACCTCTGTCTTCTTTAACTAATTTGATGTCGCTTAACCTGGGGATAAATCAAATCGTCGATGTAACACCCCTGTCTTCTGTGACCAATTTGATGTCGCTTGACCTGGGGGAAAATCAAATCGTTGATGTAACACCTCTGTCTTCTGCGACCAATTTGACCGAGCTTTACTTGGGAGTAAATCGAATTGAGGATATAACGCCCCTGTCTTCTTTAACTAATTTGACATCGCTGAACTTGTGGAACAATCAAATCGTTAATGTGACTCCCTTATCTTCTTTAACCCATTTGACCGACCTTGACTTACGGGCAAATCAAATCATTAATCGCACTTGTCCGGTGGAACCCCAATCCGTTTGTATCTTTGAAAACAAGTTGAATTGGTAGAGGCGATCGCCCTCAACGAAAATCCATAAATTCTCTTTGCAAATTAAAACTTCGATCGAGCATTATGACCAGCAACACAACACAAAGCCGGAAATTGGGATGGAAAAAAGGGGCAGTTGCCCTAATTTCTCTATCGATGGTGATTAGTGGTAGCCCAGTCGCCGCCCAAGAAGAGTTCGATCGCTTTGCCGACTGGTGCGAAAATCGATCGACTTTAACCCCAGAAGCCCAGCACACCGTTGAGGTGTTACTTGAAGAAGTCGAAACCCAGGATTGCCAAAGTGCTGAGGAACGCTTGACCAATTTAGAGTCGCTGATACTAGTCGGAAATCAAATTGTAGATGTAACGCCCCTGTCTTCTTTAACTAATTTAGACACGCTCGATCTGGGGGCTAATCAAATCGAGGATATAACGCCCCTTTCTTCTTTGACCAACTTGACATGGCTTTTCCTCTATGGAAATCAGCTCGTTGATGTCACACCTCTATCTTCTTTAACCAATTTGAGCTTGCTTGCTCTGGGGGGAAATCAGATCGAGGATGTAACACCTCTATCTTCTTTAACCAATTTGGGCTTGCTTGACCTAGTGGACAATCAAATTGAGGATGTAGCGCCCCTTTCTTCTTTAACCAATTTGTATGCGCTTGATCTAGGGGGAAATCAAATCGTCGATCGCACTTGTCCGGTGGAACCCACATCAGTGTGTGATTTTGAAAAACCTGACCTGCCTTTACCTGGAGTCAAATCAAATCGTTGATGTAACGCCCCTTTCTTCTTTGACAAATGCGATCGAGGATTTACCTGGAGGACAATCAAATCGTCGATCGCACTTGTCCGCTGGAACCCGCATCCGTGTGTGGTTTTGAATAGCGATCGCCCTGGGGGACAGGGCATCAATTCTCACACATAAGACTTATTTAGACATAGAAACTTCGATCGAAATGATGACAAGCAATACGACACGAAGCCAGAAATTGGCATGGAAACAAGGGACAGTTGCCCTGATTTCCCTATTGATGGTGATTAGTGGTGGCACAGTGACCGCCCAAGTTCAGGAGTTCGATCGCTTTGCCGACTGGTGCGAGAATCGATCGACTTTAACCCCAGAAGCCCGACATACCGTTGAGGTGTTACTTGAAGAAGCCGAAACCCAGGATTGCCAGCTTGCTGAGGAATGGTTAACCAATTTGATATTCTTTGCCCTAAGTGACAATCAAATTGTGGATGTGAGTCCTCTGGCTTCTTTGAGCAATGCGACCAATTTAATATCGCTTGACCTGGGATTCAATCAAATTGTGGATGTGAGTCCTCTAGCTTCTTTGACCAATTTGGAAGTTCTTCACCTACAGGACAATCAAATCGTCGATGTAACTCCCCTGTCTTCTTTGACCAATTTGACTCGGCTTAGTCTGGACGGAAATCAGATTGATGATGTAACTTCCCTTTCTTCTTGGAGCAATGCGACCAATTTGACATCGCTTACCCTGAGTGACAATCAAATTGTGGATGT
Organism: Zarconia navalis LEGE 11467; assembly: GCF_015207075.1. Taxonomy (GTDB): domain Bacteria; phylum Cyanobacteriota; class Cyanobacteriia; order Cyanobacteriales; family Geitlerinemataceae; genus Zarconia; species Zarconia navalis. Next base: position 6,051 of record NZ_JADEXN010000194.1, on the reverse strand, counting down.
GAGTCCTCTGGCTTCTTTGACCAATTTGACATACCTTAACCTGGGATTCAATCAAATAGTAGATGTGACTCCCCTATCTTCTTTGACCAATTTGACCGATCTCGACCTGGGGAACAATCAAATCGTTGATGTAACGCCCCTATCTTCTTTGACCAATTTGACATGGCTTTTCCTATGGGGCAATCAAATCGAGGATGTAACACCTCTATCTTCTTTAACTAATTTGGGCTTGCTTGCTCTGAGTGGCAATCAAATTGAAGATGTAACACCTCTATCTTCTTTGACTAATTTGACATCCCTTAACCTGGGATTCAATCAAATCGTGGATGTGACTCCCCTATCTTCTTTGACCAATTTGACTGAGCTTGACCTGGGGGGAAACCCGATCGTCGATCGCACTTGTCCGGTGGAACCCGCATCAGTGTGTGATTTTGAAGAACCTGACTTGCCTTTACCTGGTACTTAGTCAAATCGTTGATGTAACGCCCCTATCTTCTTTGACCAATTTGACCTGGCTTGACCTGGGGGGAAACCCGATCGTCGATCGCACTTGTCTGGTTTAATCTCAATCTGGATGTATAGATTAAAACCGAGCGCGATCGTCCTCCGCGCTCGAACTGACGAGTGCACCTAAATTCTCATAGAACATTAAAGACTTAGAGCGAAATTATGACCAGCAATACAACACAAAATTGGCAACTGGGATGGAAACAAGGGGCAGTTGCCCTGATTTCCCTATCGATGGTGATTAGTGGTGGCCCAGTCGCCGCCCAAGAAGAGTTCGATCGCTTTGCCGACTGGTGCGAGAATCGATCGACCTTGACCCCAGAAGCCGCGCATACCGTAGAAGTGTTATTGGAGGAAGCCGACACCCAGGATTGCCAGATGGCTGAGGAACACTTGACCAATTTGACATTACTCGATTTGTACAACAATCGAATAGAGGATATAACTCCCCTATCTTCTTTGACTAATTTGACTCAGCTTGACCTGGGGAACAATCAAATAGTGGATGTCACACCTCTATCTTCTTTGACCAATTTGACCCGGCTTGACCTGAATGGAAATCAAATCGATGATGTAACGCCTCTAGCGTCTTTGACCAATTTGACCGAGCTTGGCCTGGAATTCACTCAAATAGTGGATGTCACACCTCTATCTTCTTTGACCAATTTGACCGAGCTTGGCCTGGAATTCAATCAAATAGTGGATGTCACACCTCTATCTTCTTTGACTAATTTGACTCGACTTTCCCTGATGGAGAATCAAATAGTTGATATAACGGCTCTATCTTCTTTGACTAATTTAAACGAGCTTTACCTAGTGGGAAATAAAATTATTGATGTAACTCCCCTTTCTTTTTTGACCCATTTAGTTTTACTTGACTTGCGGGGAAATAAAATTATTGATGTAACCCCTCTGTCTTCTTTGACCTATTTGATGGAGCTTAAGCTAGATCTTAATCAAATTATTGATATAAGTCCTCTATCTTCTTTGACGAATTTGACCAATCTTAGCCTGGGGAAAAATGAAATTATTGATATAAGTCCTCTATCTTCTTTGACATATTTGACGGAGCTTTACCTGGGAGGAAATCAAATCGAGGATGTGAGTCCCATTTCTTCTTTGGCTAATTTAGATTCACTTTTTTTACAGGAAAATCAAATATTTGATGTAGTACCTCTGTCTTTTTTGACCAATTTAGGGTTGCTTAGACTGTGGGGAAATCCAATCGTCGATCGCACTTGTCCAGTGGAACCTGCATCAGTATGTTTTTTTGAAAAACCTGACCATTTTTGACACTCCCCCACTTAAAAGATGGGAGATTCTTGGTTCTACGATCCGGACTTACTCAATATAAAAGCGATGGCCCTCAATGACAATCCATAAATTCTCCTTGAAAATCAAAAGTTCGATCGAAATGATGAAAAACAGTTAGAAACAAAATTGGGAATTGGGATGGAAAAAAGGAGCGATCGGGCTAATTTCCCAGTCGATTTTTTTCCCACTACCTAGACTGTAAGTTGTAGCGAGAGTTGGATGGACGATCGCAAACTCAAGATTTACGTACAATATTTAAAAATAGCTTCGCCTTTGGACTGATAAAATTTATCCTATCATCTCCCCTGAAACAACGCAAACTCGTGCCCAAAATATCTATCATTCTCAATAAATCGAGGTGATTCTCAGTGAAATTGCCCTCGCGATCGAATTTTGGGTGAATCTCTCTTGCCTCTCCAAAGCAAAAGATCGATCTTGAGTTCCAGACTGCGAGCGATGAAGTGAGTGTGTTTGTCAAAATACGGCGCAAAACGATCGCCATCGGCTATCATACTCTTTGATTTAAATCCCCCCAACTCAGAACCCGACATGGCCGATTTGACCCCCAATCCCAGCTTTAGCCTCACCATTCGCTTCGAACTACCCAATCAGGCAGGAATGCTAGCTAAAGTTACCCAAGCGATCGCCGAAGTGGGGGGGAGTTTGGGGCAAATCGATCTAGTCGATCGCACGAGAGCGGCGACAACGCGGGATATCACCGTCGATGCATCGAGTACCGAACACGCCGAACGCATTGTCAATGCGGTGAAAAGCTTGGAGGATATCGAAATCCTCGAGATTTACGATCGCACCTTCAACCTCCATCGAGGCGGCAAAATTAGCGTTGAAAGCACCCTCCACATCAAAAATCAGTCGGATTTGGCGATGGCGTATACCCCCGGCGTGGGTCGCGTCAGCAAAGCGATCGCCAACGATCCCGAACTCGTCCACACCCTAACGATGAAAGGCAATACCGTCGCCATTGTCACCGATGGCAGTGCGGTACTGGGGTTAGGCAATCTCGGACCGGAAGCGGCAATGCCGGTGATGGAAGGGAAAGCGATGCTGTTTAAGGAGTTTGCCGGTATCGATGCGTTTCCCATCTGTCTGGCAACCCAGGATGTGGATGAAATTGTCGAAACCGTCAAACGTCTCGCCCCGGTCTTTGGGGGCGTGAATTTAGAGGATATTGCCGCCCCTCGATGCTTTGAAATAGAGCGTCGGCTAAAAAAAGAAATCGATATTCCCGTGTTCCACGACGACCAACACGGCACGGCGATCGTCACTCTGGCGGCTTTAATTAATGCTCTGAAGCTCGTGAAAAAGAGCCTTCCCGAAATATGCATCGTCATTAACGGGGCGGGGGCTGCTGGGGTGGCGATCGCTCGGTTGTTGCGCCAAGCCGGGGCCGATCGCATTCTCCTGTGCGATTCGAAAGGCATTGTTTCCAAAGAACGAGAGGGCCTCACCCCCGAGAAACAAGAATTTGCCAGTCCCCAGACGGGAACTTTGGCAGATGCAATGAAGGAAGCAGATGTCTTCATTGGAGTGAGCGCGCCGGGAGTTCTCACGCCGGAAATGGTGCGATCGATGGCTGCCGAACCGATCGTCATGGCCATGGCAAACCCGATTCCAGAGATCCAGCCGGAACTTGTGGACGGGGCAGTGGCAGTGATGGCTACCGGACGCAGCGACTATGTCAATCAAATTAACAACGTACTGGCCTTTCCCGGTATTTTTCGCGGTGCTCTCGACTGCCGCTCCAAAGAACTCACCATCACGATGTTCCTCGAAGCTGCCGGGGCGATTGCGTCGTTGATTCCCCCTGCCAAGCTCGATCGCGAGTATATCGTGCCGTCGGTATTTGACGAGCGAGTGGTAACGGCGGTTTCGGCGGCGGTACAACACGCTGCCCGTCAAGCGGGTCTGGCTCGGTGTTAATTTTTCTCGGTTCCTTCTAATTGCTGAAATTGCGCCAGCAACCAAGTCACCACTTGAGATTGATTCATCTGGCGCGTTTTTTGCAACGCTTCTTCAAGTTGGGCAATTCTCAAACTTGGCAAGACTTGAGATTCAGTAATTCTGCGACTGCCGCGATCGGCGATTGAAAAGGCAATAATCCGGAGATATGACACGAATCTAAAAATGACTGAACTCATTCGATCGATTAATTCGGGCAAAAGCGATCGTTTCGCGTAATTTCTTTGGATCGATCCAAATATCTTCGGCTTGTTCTGCGGGATATATTAGTTTATTCAAGTAAAATCCCGGTAACGTTTCTCCGAGCAAGTAATAATACTCTAAATTTACTAAATTACTAATATACCAATAACAATGATAAACATAGCTGGGAGAAAAAATTTCGATAACTTTAGTGTTCGATCGACAAAAAGCAAGGTTGGTCAATCCACTGCCGTGAGGTGCGACAATCGCATCGGCACGAGAAAACATTACAGCCTGTTCTCGAACGGACATCGTTTCTAGCGTCACGCAGATAAATCCATATTCACCCAAAACTTTCATGACCTCGCGCTCGTTGATAACTCGCCGAATTTTTGAGTTGTTTCGGCTAATATAAATTCTCTTGGGGAAGTTCGATTTTTCAATGAAGTCGTTCTCTGAAAAATGATGTTTTAAGAAATTGCACGTCCAGGGTGGCATCCAGGAAATACTACCCGGAAATGAGGGAACGACTAATTTTTTAGCTCGAATATGAGAAAAAGACTCAACTTGCAATATTTTATCGTTTGCAATATTTAAAATTTTTAGGGTCTCTTTTTGAAAGGGATGCTGAATACTTGTCAAATAAAAATCTACTTCTTCTAAATCTAATTGACTGCGGTGCAATAACTCAATACGCGGCAGAACGTCAAACATCCAATGAAAATAGACGTTGTTTAAGAGTCCCGACAAAATCGCAACCGTTCCATCAATTTCTCGAACCGGTTCTAATGCTTCTTGCGATAAAATTGAGTGGTTGCTGGGGTGCTTATCCGGGTGGTTGGGACTGAGAATCGGAAAATCGGGAGAAAGATCGGCAATAAAGCGGTTTTCTGCGGTGATTGTGGCACTTTGAGTTCGATCGTCGTTTATCCAATATCGTCCTTCAGGAACGATCGCTACAAACGAACCCGGAAGTTTGAGTTGTTTCTCGAATCTAAAGCTAAAGTGAATGGAATCTTGATTTATTTTAGGTATTTTTAAATCGATCGAGATTTCTGGTAAAATTGGAATATAAGTATTTTCTACATCGATTGAATTCGACCATTCTAAAGTTAAATTATAAAAATTAAATGGAATCCAGGCTTTGTTTTTTTTAAATTCAGTTAAACTTTTCTTGGATTGAGAAAAACTTAGAACTAAATTAATTAAATAGCTATTCACTTCATCAAAATTGCTATTTTTAATTAAACTCGCCAAAAATTGATATCGATTGGTGTTTGTTTTCTTTTGGTCTAACCAAGCTCGAATAAACTCAGATTTTAGTAAAACGGCTTGCTTAAAATAGGAAATTGCTTTAGTTCGATCGCCTTTTTTGAGCCATGCATATCCTAAATCGCCATACGCATCGGCAAAGTTAGCTTTCAGCTCGATCGCCTTTTCAAAACACGCGATCGCATCCTCAACTTGCTGGTTTTTTAACAAGCAAAGCCCTAAATCATAGCAAACTTGAGAATCGGCTTTCCCCTCTAAAAAACTGCGATAACAGGAAATTGCCTCATCAAACTGTTCTAACTTTTGAAATACAATCCCTTGACTTCGGTAAGCTTCAATCAAGTTAGCATCGAGTTGAGTCGCTATTTGCCAATACTCGATCGCTTCATCGAATCGTCCCTGTTGAGAGAGCGTTCGTCCTAGTGAATAATAAGCATAGGGGCACTCGGCATCAATCTCGAGTATTGCTAAATAAATTTGTGCGGCAACTTCAAATCGATGTAGCTTAAAATAGCGATCGCCCTGAAAGTTGAGTATTTCTAATAATTCTTGAAAATCGCTCTCGACCCCATCAGGAGAGCTTGAAAATATCGCTGACAACCAAACTTCCTGACATCGTTCGTCCTCTCCTTGGAGGAGAAACACCAGTCCGAGATACCAATAGTGGCGAAGCGTACTTGGCTCGGCATCGATGCATCGTTGGTAAAGTCCGATCGCCCGATCGTATTGTTCTTCGACGAAGTATCGATAAGCTTGGGCTTGAAGCTGCCTGAGTTCCATGATGCTATCGAACGC
>NZ_JADEXN010000193.1 GCF_015207075.1 Zarconia navalis LEGE 11467 | reverse complement strand
GGGAAACAGTCCCGACTCAATGCACGATCGTGCTTTAACCGTAGTTTAAAGATGCACCGGACTCCCGGTTCGACAACCCAACCATCCAACGCCTGAATTATTCAGCCGTTGCCAGTTCGGTGCTACCCCGAGTGCGACGGCGGGTGAGAGTATTGAACAACATCCGACCGATGGCTTTGACCAAATTGCCTTCAAGTTCTTGGAACAACTTCATGTTCAAACCAAAGGCGTGATTGGCTTCATCGACAATGCGATCGGCCGTGGCTTCATCCACGGGTAAATCGTTTAAAGATTGACGGTATTCTGCTTTGAAAGCTTTCTCGTCAGAAATCGTCTCAAACTCGTAGAAAGCCGTACCGTTGCCGTCCGTGAGGTTCATTCCCCGTTGGGCGATGCCTTTGAGGATTTGCCCGCCGGAAAGATCCCCAAGGTAGCGGGTGTAGGAGTGGGCGGCGAGCAGTTCGGGACTATTGGCAGAGATTTCCCGAATGCGCCCAACGTATTCTTGGGCGGCGGGGGAAGGGGCGATCTTATCGCGCCAATCGAGTCCGTAATAGTAGGTTAAATCGCGCTCCAAACTGGCTTTGCGATCCAACTCGGGATAGTAAATCTTCGAGACGATGGGATGGCTTTGCAGCCGCTGCATTTCTTCTTCGATCGCGGAGTAGACGAAGTAGAGATTTGCCACTAATTTCCGATAAGAGGCCTTCTCGACAACGCCTTTTAAAAAGCACTTGACGAAACCAACATTTTCTGCCATTGAGTGAGATGTTTTAGTTCCCTCACGCAATTTTGTGGCTAAGTTAATACTCATACTAAAATAACGATTGCTGAAAATTTTACGGGGCGTATCGAGCGTTACAGAAACTCTAAAAAACCACCTGATTGGTAAGCATAAACCGATCTGATAAGAATTTCCATTAAGAATTTTAAAGCGATCGGAAATTCATCGATTCGGACGTCAGGGGTTTCTGGCACTAAACTTTAGATAATTGATGCGACCGCGCGAGATTTCCTCTGGAGACAAAAACAAAAACCCCACCTCAGGTTTTTGGGAACGATGTTCGCTGAGTCTCTTTAGCCCAACTATAAGCCCAACCTATTTTCCGATTCATCCTTAAAACTGACAAACTCGCTCTGGCTGCACGGGACAAACCGGTTCGGCAATTGGATTTTCACTGACGGAAAGTCGCGATAAACTCGTTAGAGTTTCCAAAGGACTAATGTCAGTAATTTGATTGTTTCTCAGGAAAAGAGCGTTTAGATTGGTTAACTGAACGAGTGGCGTCACATCAGAGATTTGATTGTTCTCTAAAAAAAGCTCGCTCATATTTGTTAAAGTAGAAATCTCCTCAATATCGGAAATCAGATTTCCACTCAGATCGAGTTCGACTAAGCCCGTCAGAGAAGTCAGCGGTTCGATATCAGAAACTTGATTGTTGCGTACGACAATCCATTCGAGTTGATTCATCGAACTCAAAGGCGAAAGATCGGAGATTTGATTGTCACTCAGATCGGCTCCGCTCAATGTTTTTAATTTTGACAACGGCGAGATATCTGAAATTTGATTGAGATCGGCAAATAAGGTATATAAGTTTTCAAGCTTGGCAATCGCTTCAATATTTTCAACTTGATTATTTCGAAATGAGAGATCTGTCAAACTAGTAATGTTTGACAGAGAACAAATCTCTGAAATTTGGTTTTGGTCTAAATTGAGTTTGATTAGATCTAGCTCTGCCAGAAGACTAATATCAGAAATCTGATTTTTGCTCAAATAAAGTTGCTTGAGATTCAATAAAGCAGCTAGGGGACTAATATCAGAAATTTGATTGATACTCAAATCGAGTCGTTCTAAATTCGTTAAAGATGTCAAGGGTTGGAGGTTGACAATCTCTTTGGCACTGAGATTGAGATCCGTGAGTTCGGAAAGGACTTGACTGGCAAGAACGCAATCTTCCGTTTCGGCGATCGCTAACAGCATCTCGACGGTGTGTTGAATTTCTGGGGTCAGATCCGAATCGACGCACCACCCCGCAAAATTCGTCGGCGAGGCGATTGCCACATCCGCACTCCAGAACGGACTCAATAGGGGAGTGAAAACCGCGCACAGCGCGACCGCACTAGTTCGAGATCTATGCCGCATGAAATAATTTTTTAACACCGTCATCAATGGTAATGTTATAGTATTTTCTTCGTCTTTAAATTGAGTATCTTTAAAATCTGCTGTGACCATTAAAAACGATAAATGGATCGACGATCGGGCAAAACAAGGAATGATTTCTCCTTTCGAGCCGAGTTTAATCCGTCATGTTGAAAGAAAGCAAGTCATCTCGTACGGGTTGAGTTCCTTTGGTTACGACATTCGCCTATCTCCCAAAGATTTCCGGACATTTCGCCACATTCCCGGATCGATCGTTAATCCCAAACGGTTTAACCCAGATAATTTAGAACTCGCCGAGCTGCATCGCGACGAAGACGGAGAATATTTCATTCTCCCCGCTCATAGCTACGGTCTAGGAGTCGCCCTCGAGCACCTAAATGTTCCCGATAATATTACCATTTTGTGCATTGGCAAAAGCACCTACTGTCGCTGCGGAATTATTGCCAATCTCTCCCCAGCAGAAGCCTCGTGGCGAGGACATCTCACCCTTGAATTTTCCAATTCTTCCCCAGCAGACGCGCGAATTTACGCCAATGAAGGTGTCGTTCAACTGCTATTTTTTGAAGGCGAACCCTGTAAGATCAGTTACGACACGCGCCAAGGCAAATATCAAGACCAGTCAGAAGTGGTGACTTTAGCAAAAGTGTGATGCGGCGATGGAGTTCCGAACTAACAATTTCTCGCAGATCTTCCGATGAGAGATTCGAGACAATTTAAGGGGAAAGCTTAGCTTTCCCTAAGCGATTTTTGGCATACCACTCGGCAATTTCCGGAGTCCATTTCTCAAAATGTACCCACATGAGATCGCACAGTTTTTGAATTTCAAGTTGGGCGTTTTTCTTATTTCTGAGATCGAGAAAGTGCATGAGCGATCGCAAGTTAAAACTAACGATAAAATGCTGGCGATAGTCAAACGGAAGTTTTCCTCTGGCATGTTCTTCGGACATTCCCCCTTGGATATCGAGGCTATATCGCTTGGTTGCCTCAAAACACCATTGCTTATCTGCTTCGCGTTGGGATTGGGAGTAATGATATTTCTTTCCTTGACGGTCTTCGTAGTCTCCCACCGGACGCAGATAAAACACCTCTTCGATCTCCCGCTTCCCGTTGACCACATCCAGAAACCGCTTTCCCGTATAACGCAAAGACTGAACGTCCATGGAAACGCCGACCCGATGAGTTCTCGCTTGCTGCATGACGCTATGGGGGAAATAACCGCAGTTAAAAACGATCTGAGGGTGTTCGAGAGGGCCGTAATGACCTCGACCTCCCAACAGCAGACGCCCAACTGCTATTTGGCCGCACTCTGTTTCCGTCGGCCAAGCGTGGCGATCGTTAAAGACTAAATCCTCGCTGTAGTCTTGGTGCAAAGCCGCATAGATCGTTTGTTGGGGATTGGGGGTTTGGGAGATCGTTTCCACTTGAAATCGATCCATGAAAAGCTCACCACCGAAACAACGGATCGATCGTAACACCGGAGGCGGAGTTTGGAGACAAAAATCGATCGAATTATTGCTCCACAAGCATTACAGCTAGACTGTGCGACCCTTGCTCGATCGAAAATCCATCGACTCAACAGGTTCGGGTATCCCAGTGACTGGGTGACGATTTTCGTCAAAGCCAAACACCACAAGATAACAATGTCAAATGGGTTCTATAAAATAACCTCAAACAAGAGTTAAAATACCGCGAACGATCGTTACAAATACTTATGAGTTCTTTTCGATCCCGAAGATGTAATTAAGATGAAAAACCGCAATTTAACAGGAACATTCGACGATTTTGTGAGATTAAACCCGCAAAACCCAACAGATCTTCAGGATAGATTCGAGTAAGGTTCCCATTTAGACTGAGTTCTCCCTCTCCGAAGAAAGGAAGGGGCAATGGTATGATAGCCGTGAAATGACAGAACGAGAAAGAGCGAGAGTATGAGGTCATCATCTGTTTCTCCAGTGGTCTTGGTGATTCTGGACGGCTGGGGCTACCGGGAAGAAACGGACGCTAACTCCATTGCTGCGGCCCGAACGCCTGTAATGAATAGTTTGTGGGAAGCCTACCCCAGAACTCTCATTCGTACCTCTGGGAAAGATGTCGGTCTCCCCACAGGTCAGATGGGAAACTCAGAAGTCGGGCACTTGAATATTGGGGCCGGTCGCGTCGTTCCGCAAGAATTAGTACGAATTTCCGATGCCGTTGAGGAGGGGACGATCCAAAGTAACCCAGCCATCGAGAAGCTATGCGGGGAATTACACGTATCGGGCGGCAAGCTGCATCTGATCGGTCTGTGTTCGGAAGGGGGAGTGCATTCTCACCTGAATCATTTGTTGGGATTGCTCGATTTAGCTAAGGCTAAAGGGATTTCTCAAGTTTGCATCCATGCCATCACCGACGGTCGCGATACGAAACCGAGCGATGGGATTGGGGCGATCGGGAAGCTCCAAGACTATATCGATCGCATTGGAGTCGGACAGATCGTGACGGTTAGCGGTCGATATTACGCCATGGATCGCGATCGCCGCTGGGATCGGGTTCAAAAAGCCTACAACGTGATGACCCAAGACGATAACATCGATGCGCGCTCGGCCTTAGAGATTCTAAAAGATTCCTACAATCGAGAGATTTTCGACGAGTTCATCGATCCCATTCGCATCGCACCGGGAGCAGTCGAACCCGATGACGGGGTAATTTTCTTTAACTTCCGTCCCGATCGAGCGCGACAATTAGCCCATGCTTTCGTTGATGAGGTATTCGAGGGATTCGATCGCCAACATATTCGTCCGCTCTCCTTCCTCACCTTCACTCAATACGATCCGACATTACCGGTGTTGGTAGCTTTTGAACCCCAAAATCTCAGTAATATTCTCGGTGAAGTCATTGCCGATCGAGGATTGAAGCAATTTCGCACTGCGGAAACCGAAAAATACGCCCACGTCACCTATTTCTTCAATGGTGGATTGGAAAAACCCTTTGAAGGAGAAGATCGGGAATTGGTGATGAGTCCGATGGTTGCCACTTACGATAAAGCACCCACCATGTCTGCGGATAAAGTGACCGATGTCGCGACGGCTGCCATCGAAAAAGGCATCTACTCGTTGGTGGTCATTAACTACGCGAACCCAGATATGGTGGGTCATACGGGGGCGATCGGTGCTGCCATTGAGGCGATCGAAACCGTCGATTGCTGTTTGGGTCGCTTGCTTGAGAGCGTCAGTCGCGTTGGGGGAACGACGCTGATTACTGCCGATCACGGTAATGCCGAATATATGCGAGACGAAAACGGGAATCCCTGGACGGCACACACCACCAACCCCGTTCCATTTATTCTAGTAGAAGGGGAAGGCGTGAAAATCCCCGGTCACGGTACGGATGTGAAGCTGCGCGATGACGGTCGTCTTGCCGATATCGCCCCGACGATCTTGGAGATTTTGCAGCTTGCGCAACCCCCAGAAATGACCGGTCGCTCGATCGTCGTTCCCGTGAAAGAAGAAGCCCGCGCCAACCGCACGCCTGTGGGTTTGCGCCTGTAGATCCATCGGGTCTCAACCGGGTATCGCCCAACTCTAACGTCTAACTTTTCAATCTAATCTCCAAAAATTCCCATGACCGTTCTTAGTCTGCTACAAATTTTCTGGGTTATTTCCGCCACGAGTTTAATTATTTTGATTATGCTCCACAGTCCTAAAGGGGATGGCATTGGTGCCATCGGCGGACAAGCCCAACTTTTTACCAGTACCAAAAGTGCTGAAGTGACCCTCAATCGTATCACCTGGACGCTCACCCTCATCTTTATGGGCATCACCGTCATTTTAAGTGCGGGATGGGTCGGCTAGACCGGAATCTTTCCACCAGACGTAGATGGATGGTTTGGAAAGCGTCTCTCTTCTCTTTTGTGCATTTTCCATCGACCCAATTCCGTCGTTGTTTCCAACCTCTTCTCCTTCTGGGGCTGGTGGTTTCGATGGCTCTCTCCATTCTTTTGGGGGGCAATTTTTCGCGGTCTGTTGCCCGAGAGGGGTTCGTCAATAACGATCGCCCCTCGGTGCGAGACTTACAACCTGAAGAACTTCTGGAGATCGTTCCCCTACAAGCCCATCCTTTACCTCCAGCTTTGACAGAGCGATCGGACACCAGCGGCAGTGGCGATTATTTCGATCGAATTGAATCGACTTCCGTAGGCGCTTTGGTATGGTCGGAGTTTCCAGTTAAGGTTTATATCGCTTCTGACGTGACAGCAACCGGCGATCGTCTTACCGCATCTTCTCCATCCTGGGACAGGACTGTAGCAGAAGCCGTCTCCGAGTGGATCGCTTATTTTCCCCTGGAAATCGTAGATCGCCGGGAACTTGCAGATATCACCATCGAGCGCAAACGTCCGCCTCCTCAACGTTTGCCCAATGGCGATATTCGCGCGCGATCGGCTTTGACCCAATACCAATTGTACGCGCGCCCAGATGGGGAAAACGCACGGGCGATGCTGTGCCATCGATTTGAAGTTACCATCAATCCCACTCAATCTGGGGACTACCTTCGTGCGGCCGTTCGCCACGAACTCGGTCATGCTTTGGGAATTTGGGGTCACTCTCCATCGGAAACCGACGCGCTGTATTTTTCTCAAACCCAGACTCCTGCGGTAATTTCCGATGGCGATCTCAATACCCTCAAACGAATTTACGAACAACCCACGCGTCTGGGATGGTGGGTGGCGATCGAATTTTAGATTTTAGAGGTGATAGCGCAACGCGCGAGCAGTTTTTTTATATTTTCGTGCCGAACAAGCATTCACCATTCCCCATTCCCTAAAATCCGTAGCCGACACTAAAGTAAAACCCATCATCTTGAGCATTTTCGCCCCGATCGTCGAGATCCACCAGAGGAAGTCCGTAATCGAGGCGGATGCGGAAACCTGGCTCTGGTTCCCATAGCAATCCCAGTCCCGCACCCACTAAAAATCGCTGCCTGGGTTGAGGGTTGTCCGGCTTGTTAAAAACGTTCCACACTCCCCCGGCATCAATAAACGGTACGAGCTGAAATACAGGCAAGCCCGCTGCATCGCGAGCGAGGGTAATGCGGTCTTCGATGGAAAACCGAAATCCATTATCTCCCGATCGAACATTTTGTCGGTATCCCCGCAGAGATAACCCTCCACCAATAACGAACTGTTGAGCAGGCAACAATGGATCGGGGGTCAGTTGCACGTCAAACTGGGTAATGAGTAAATGATCGTCGCTGAGGCGTTGTACCCGCTGCGCTTGACCGAGCCAGCTAACAAACTGTCCGTCGGGAATAGTGCTCTCATTCTGGGTGGCATTAAAGAGACTCGTACCCACTCGAAAGAGCGATCGAAACGCCCAAGCCCCCTGAATATCCCGACGAATGTAGTCTTGACCGAACTGAAACACGCTGGTGCGACTCACCCCATCCGCATCGGGACCATCCCCAAAAGAAGTGGGCCCAGCAAAGGTAAAGGTTTGACCGTCTTGAAACGTAAAGCCCCAACTCAGGGCAAATTCTTCTCGCGGCGATCGCACCAACGGCTGGCGGAAACTAATTTCGTACAGTTCTCGTTCCCCCCGAATTTCTAGGGTTTTAAAAGGTTCTTGAATGGCCTGGTTGCGGTTGGGAGCCGCTCGCAGTTGCAAAGTTCCCTCCATGGCATTCAGGGGAATGCGGTAGGCAAAATCAAAGACATCCGTTCCCCCAGCCGTCGTCCGGTTGTAACCGGCGCTGAACTCGTCCCCCACACCGGTAATATTGCGAAAGCGGGTGCTGACCACCATGCGCTCGGAGCCGACACTGGGGGGGGAGTAGTTATCGAGATTCACCGAAGCCCCAAATCGAGAGGCTTCTGTAACGCGCACGATCAGAATGCTCTCGCCAAGCTCTTCGCCCGCCCGCAGACTAGCTTCAACGCTCTCGAACAAGGGATTAGCCCGCAGCAATCGCAATTGGTCTTCGAGTTGGGCGGTATTGAGGGGTGTTTTGGCTCCCAGCTCGATCCGACTGGTAATGTAGGACTCGTTCAGATGTTGGGTTCCCTCCACCTCAATCAGGGAGAGTCTCCCCTCAATGACGCGAATTTCCACCACGCCATCGATAATATCTTGATCGGTCAAAATGGCTCTGGAGGTAATAAAGTCGCGATCGAGGTACAGTTGGGTAATTCCATCGGCAACGGCTCGCAGATCTTCGACGGTGACCTCTTTTCCCTCCAATGGGGATGTCAGAGGTTGCAAGTCTTCTGGGGTTAAGATACTGCTGCCGACAACCTCAATTTTTTGGACGACGAAGCTCGGACTTGCTTCTTCTGAGGGGATCTCTTCTACTGAGGGAGAAGCATCCGGTTGAGCTTCTGGCGGCGCGTCAATGGCTGGTATTTCCTCTGTGCCCGTTTCTTCTGAGGGGGTCTCTTCTACTGGGGGAGAAGCATCCGGTTGCACTTCTGGTGGCGCGTCAATGGCTGGTATTTCC
>NZ_JADEXN010000192.1 GCF_015207075.1 Zarconia navalis LEGE 11467 | reverse complement strand
ACCTGCCATCTGAAATCTGTTACCTGTTATCTGAAATCTGCCATCTGATATCTGTTACCTGCCATCTGTTACCTGTTATCTGAAATCTGCCATCTGATATCTGTTACCTGCCATCTGAAATCTGTTACCTGTTATCTGAAATCTGCCATCTGATATCTGTTACCTGCCATCTGTTACCTGTTATCTGAAATCTGCCATCTGATATCTGTTACCTGCCATCTGAAATCTGTTATCTGAAATCTGCCATCTGATATCTGTTACCTGCCATCTGAAATCTGTTATCTGAAATCTGATATCTGTCATCTGTTATCTGAAATCTGTTATCTGAAATCTGCCATCTGTCATCTGAAATCTGATATCTGTTATCTGATATCTGAAAAAAGGTTCGCGCCGTAACACCCGCCGCGAGGCAAGCGAAGGACGGTCGGAAGGTGCGGGAAATCTCGCCGATAGATATCCCACTCCTGCCCCGAAAACTGCCAGTAGTCTCCCTCCAATTGGGCACTGGCGACCAAACTCACTGGCGGCATCACGATCCGGTTGTACAGAAGCAGGACGGTATCGGGGGATAAATCGATCGGGTTTAAGGGAGACTCGCAAATATACCGTCCCGATTTGGCTTGCATCAAATGTTCTGGAATCGGGGTGACCTCCACCCGCACTTTTGCCGACCACTTCCCCAACCGAATCCAGCGAGGAATCGCCACGGCTTCGGGGGCCACCAGGTAGATTTGGTATTGACTGCCAACGGCCAACTCCTTCGCCCGACCGTAGTTAATCGGGTAGTTGCGATCGGCCCCTTTGTCGCCAAATTGTTTCGCCCGGCCGTAATAGGTGGTTTGAGCGGCTTTAAAGGTATTGACTTGATAAGACCAGCGCAGGGGTTTGGCGGGAAACACGTAAATTCTCGATCGATTCAGATGCAGCAAATTTTGCTCGTTATCCGCATCGAAATAGCCCGGTTTTTGCGCGATCGTTCCTTGCAGGCGATAGATCTGGGGAATCAGGGTTTCCTTAAACAAGGCATAGCTTAAAGCCCAGTTGTGTAAATACTTCTCCGTTTCGTAGAGAATCCCCATTTCACGAGTGGCAAAAAATACGTTGTCGTGAAGGGTGAGCGTACCGTGGTATAGCATCAGATTTTTTTCAGATAACAGATGACAGATATCAGATGGGAGTTTTTTACTGCTTTCTAGTTTTTTTGAGAATAGAGAATAAGATTTTGGCAATCTCGTCAGCATCTTCATAAATGCTTTCAAATGCTTTTGAGTCGATGTAGTCTGTGTCTTTTAATAGGGAGAGCCAGTATTTGGTCTCCAGGCATTCTTTATAGGCGATCGACACTTTGAAACTAAAATCTGCCTGAGAAATTGCCCCGTGTGCTTCTGCCAAATTCGCACCAATTGAAGTTCCCGATCGTAATAACTGTTTCGATAACACAAACTCTCTCTTTTCCTCCGTCAAATATCGATAAGCCTTCACCACCCGAATCGCAAACCGATACGCCTTCTCGTACCCCACACTCCGCCGCACCAATCCCTCATCCATCTACAAACCTCCATCAAACCAAAACCTATATATCTGCCATCTGTCATCTGATATCTGTCATCTGATATCTGTCATCTGATATCTGTCATCTGCCATCTGTCATCTGCCATCTGTCATCTGATATCTGTCATCTGATATCTGTCATCTGTCATCTGTAATCTGTCATCTGATATCTGTCATCTGATATCTGTCATCTGATATCTGAACTCTTACTTTTTCTTGCCTTTGTTCTTTTTCCCCTTACCCGATGTCGCACCGTAGGTGGCGGCGTAGGTTTGGGTTTGTTGGTATAGCGTCGAAAGGGTTGACTGGAGTTGCGATTCGTCTTGATAGATTGCCCGAACTTCAGCCAATAATTCTTCGAGTTGGGTTCCGAAGACCATTTGAGTTTTACGCACGAGTTCTTCCTCTAATAACTGTCGTACGACTTCCCCGGCTTGAGTTTTGAGTTCGGCAATCGGGGTATCGATTTTGCCTTCGATCGCATCGTAGAGTGCTTGGGTGAAGTGGAGATTGCTAAAGATTTCTCCATCGCACAGGACAATTCCCAATAGATGGTTTTTCATCGTTCCCGTGCGAGATTCCTGCGCGCCGTAGCGACGAGTTCGCAGCAGGTTCCCCAAGACGTAGAGAAAGCCTTCAGAGGTGGGATCGCGCAAGGTTTCGACGGTGGGAAAGGTGATTTCTGGTAAGATATGGTCTTGTTCGTTTATAGCGCTGCGCATCACCCCTTTCTCGCTCATGGTTCCGCCTTCAAAGGGTGCATTAAACGTGAAACTGCGGTGCGATCGCTCGTAAGCACTTAGGGAAAAAGCCGAGTCGGAATAGACTTTAGAACGTTCCGAACCGCTATCGCCGATCGCAAATCCGTAGATGATACAGTCGGGACATTGCTTGCAGGAATTTTCGCCGTTATAGTCACAAAAGTTGTCGGCATTGGCATCGGCGCTGGTGAGATCGAGCGATCGTAAAATTTCCCGTCCCGCCAACCGTTCGGGAGTCGTTTGTTTGCGCTTGAACATCACCAGGCGGCTGATGGTTTCTTGCGCGTCTAAACCCGCTTGTGTGCGTGCGGTATTGAGAACGCCATCGGTTTGAAACACCGGAAAAGATTGACTGTGGCGCAATAGGAGGAAGTGGACGTATTTTCCGGACGCAAGGCGGGGAAAAGCATCGTGAAATTCAGTCTTTAAAGTTTCGAGAATCGTCATGAATGTTACTTAAAACTCATTAAAGTTGACAAAAGAGAAATCTGATATCTGTTATCTGATATCTGTTATCTGTTATCTGATATCTGTTATCTGTTATCTGTTATCTGATATCTGTTATCTGAAAAAAGTCTGTTATCTGTTATCTGATATCTGTAAACGTCTGTAAGCAAATTCAGCACCAGATTTTATCCGGTTGCGGTGTTCTTGGAGTAAGGCGCGATCGCCTTTACACATTTGACCGAAGAGTTGTTTGACGCAGGTGGTCATAAAGGTTTGAATAGCTTCGAGTTCTCGAGCTTGACGAGTGGTATAGGGAATGGTTTTATCGGTAATCAAGGGACGTTTGTAGACTTTCTGCCGTTCGAGAGCGTCATGAAGTTGTCCCGCACCTTGCAAAATCAACTCTTCATCATCCCAATTAATGGGAGCTGAAAGAATGGTTTCTAATGCCTTAGAAAGGGGAAGTAAAATCGCGTGACTCGATTCATCCGTCCGCACTTGGTAAAATGTGCGATATTCTCGAACAATTTGTTGAGTAAATTTCAATTTTTCGGTCATTTCTTTTTTGTCTAATGTCAAAATATTGGCAAACTTCCAGTAGCGGCAAACCTCCTCATCATTTGGATTTCGTTTTTCAGCGCGAAATTTTTTCTGAGCCAGCACAAAGACATTTAAAACATCGGTTATCACCTCCCGTACTGTATTATTTAATGCCTGCCAGCGAGGGTTGCGCTTGGGTCCTATTTTTCCTTGACTATCAAGATGCAAACTGTAAATTGCTAGCAATATTGTTAAGGTTCGATCGAACTCTCGAACCCGCAAAGTATTCGGTAGATATAAACCAGTCCAAAAATCTGGCGCACCGTCTAGAATTGTCGATTCTACAAAATCGCGGTCGCTGTTATAAATGGGAACCGAACTGCTAGTTGCCACCACTTTAACGCCGAGTAAGAATGGTAAGATAGTTGCTAAAAATGCCGGTTCTACCCAAGCCTCCGTACGAGTTTTTCCCCGAGTTGTGGTATAATAAGTTGCCATAAAAGGAAAGTCTGCACTCTCATATTTTGTCTGAGAATGTTCGCCCCGCTCGACTTCTTCTTCCAGCCAAGAGAAAGAGCGCAAATAACTCACATTAATCTCTTTCTGACTCCAAAATTGGCAAACCTCCCAAAAGTTTACTCGCGTTATGGCATTAACGAGCAAGCGAATCGCCGATGCCAGTTGGGGAGAATAAACGTAAGCGGGGAAGATATAGAGAAAAATTGGCTTTCTATCTTCTAATTTTCCCGCCGGAACCGACCATAGTGCTTGACGCAGCAGCATTTCTAACGCCCAAATCTTGGAGATTCCTCGCTTAATTTGACGTTCTCCTAAAGGATTTTTATTACTATACTGCTGAGGTTTGAATAAAACGACCGAATCCATTCGGTCTTCCGATATAAATTCACCCGAACTCAGAGAACAAATCGGAGCGTTAGCGAGTTTAGTTTTGGCTGTTGTATAAGTCAGAAGTTCGGCTTCAAAATCAGATTGTCGATCGTCCCATCCTCGGACTTCTAAATAGCGATCGAGATACCGATCGAAAACCTCACGAGTGGGGCTAGAACGCTCGGATAACAGATTATTCGCTTCTGCCCAATCTGCTAAATCGTTTGCAATTTTGTTGAGTCGATCGTCAACTTTTTCTAAATCCCATGTATTCTGTTGAAAAATATAGCAAGCCGCAACATAATACCAGCCATAGTTCACGCCTCCCGCTTGAACTTGAGTCTTTTCTGGTGAGATTTGAGCTTGTAGATTTAAAGTCTCTAGAACCCATTCAATATATTCTGGAGAGTTCGAGAAAAATTCTTTTTGAATAATAGAGAGAAATTCAGCAAGGCGATCGCTTCTTAAATCTCCCCCCAGTTCTTCGCGTTCCTGCGCGCTAATATCCAACTTCTCTAAACGTTTTGGAGTTGCTGGAGTATTGGCGTTATTTACCCGTGCAGCGACCACTCGGGGAAGGTTGCGAATCAGTTGAGATGGGGTAAATAATTCTAGAGTTTGAGGTGCAACTTTTAACCCCTTTCCATCTCGCTTAAACCCAATTTCACCTCCAAGCATTTTGCTCCCCAAACTCTGGCTGATTTGGTGCCAAATAAACGCTTTGAGTTCGGGGCGATCGGGTACTTCTAAATCGGCATCGGGAGGGGCCAGATAAATCACCCCTTGCGCGAAGAATAAAATCGGTTTCCAATCGAGTTCTTGGGCAAATATCAGTACGGCATTATGGATGCCATTGGTGAGCATCCCCAGGGTATCTCGCAGGCGATGGTAAACCAAAGATTTGCGAATACCAAGGGGTCTTAAATGTTCTCGCAATCGCTTGCCTGTAGTTCCCGTTTCGAGTTCTCCCGCATCTTGAATGTGGACGGCGATATCTCCAAATGCCAGCAGGTGGCGTAGGGGCGATTGGAGGCGACGACTTTTTTTGAGTTTGAAGGGAGGATAGTTAGCCGAATATGCGTTCGTTCCGGCTTTGAATTGCGTATTTTGAGCGAGGAACGCAATTTCAGAGATATATTGTTGCCAGTCGGGCCAAAATCCATCGAAGTTCAATTTTTCGCCTAATTCCCGACACAAATTAAGAATATCTTCTACCTCATGAGCTTTTGGGGGGTCTTCTTCTTCTCCCGTACAATATTTGTTGTAATCGTGCAGGGTCATTCCCAAACACAAGAGACGTTTTTCCACCTCCATTAGGGGCGATTTGAGGTGAGGAATCAGATTCCAAGCCGTTAGCAAGGCATTGAGAACGTGAACGCAAAGATTTTGGTCGGCCCGTTGCGCCCAGCGTTGCGCTTTTTCGCGGGCATACCGATCGCCCATTTGCGTCAGGGTTTGCAAGTGGATGGCTTCAGAACCGCCGAGGGCAGAAATGGAGGCAAACTCTGTTTCCATCGCCGGAAGAACGGTTTCGAGATAAGTCCGTAAAATCGGATCGGTTTGGGGGGAGAGGGTTTCGAGTAATAGGCGTTGTAAGAGTGTCGTCATCGTCGTGATTCCTCAACAATTTCTTCAAAAATTGGATTCTTAAAAAATGGACGATTGAAGGTAGCAGTTATAGAACTGCTTTAATTGCCAATTAAGCGCATCGAGAAGTAGGGCATCCTGGTTAAACGCACAACCGTAGGCTTGCCCCGATCCATCCACCAGTCGATACAGTCCGAAGAGGGGACTCAGACGCATCCTGCGGCTAATTTCCCAGTGGCTGTTTTCGCGCATTCGATCGACTGGAACGAGAAATGAGAGGAGTTTCCTCCCCTTCAAACAGGTGGCAACCTCGGGTTGCGGATGGCCGACCAATTTCAAGCGACTCACTAGGGATAATTCGCCCACTTGCAATCGGCTGCTGTTGCGGTTGCAGTACAAACTCAGGTTTTGGCGATCGTCGAGCCAGTCTTGTATCTTCAGATAGATAGCAATGTAAGCGTCGGGAAATTCTTCTGCGCCGCGTCCGCAATTTTTGGCTGCTTGCAAGAAGGTGTCGCGATCGCAAATTTCGACGGTGGCGTAGGGCAGGAGTCGCAGCAGATCGTAGGTATAGAAGCGCGTCCGATCCCAAACGGCGGCTTGAATCGCCGAACTTCCCCGAAAGCGCAACAGTTCTTTTTGGATGGCTTCTCCGACGGGGTTATCTTTACCTCCAAATTCGTCGTACCACTTTTTCTTTGCCACTTTGAGCGTGTTGGGGTACACCTTCAGCAGGTCTTCAGTCATGCGATCGCGGATGGATTTGTTAACCTTGGCATTTTCTCTGCTCATCTGGGCGAACATTCCTTGCCCTTGAATTGCCCCCCAATGGTGGCGATAGGCTTTAAATGCTTTAGGGGAATCGAACCCGTAGGCGATCGCCTCAAGCAGTTTTTTCCGTTCCACGGGTTCCCCTGCCTCCCATTCCGGTTGTAATTCCTCTTTCAATCTCACCATCACCCAAGGCACGCGATCGGGTATGAGAATATATGCGTGATAAGCCCCAAATCCCGGATGTCGCCCCAGCCGTCCCAAACGCTGCACCACCGTCGCCGCATCGCTACTTTCAAAAATTAGCAAGTGAATTCTAAAATCCACCCCCACATCCACGGCGGAAGTGGCAACCACGAGGACGGGTTGTTCTGAATCTTGCAACAGGGTTTGGGTTTGCCGTCGTTCGAGGCGATCGATCCGTCCGCTAATTTCCCGGACGGTAATATCGGGTAGCAATTCTTGGAGTTGACGCGCCACCCGCCTTGCCATCGCCACCGAGTTAAGAATCATCAATCCCCGCCCCTTCGATTCTCGTCTCAAGAGGGTAGCGATGCGATCGAGATTCTCTTTCATCCAACCGAGGGCATCGGTTTGCTTCAACTGGACAAATTCCAGTTCCACAGGTTGCAAAATCGGGCGATAACCGGGGGTTTCTTGGCCCGCATACATCCCCGCCACTTCAACGACGTTGAAATCGGCCTGTTTCAACTGCTCGATAAAATCGGGTTTGGGGGTGGCGGAGGTAAACAGGAAGCGACGCGGCTGTTGCTGGGTGCGGCGAATCAGCGTCATACTGTTGAGAACCGCCGCTTCTTGATGAGCGCCGAAGATATGAAATTCGTCGAATACCCACAAATCGGGAAACTTGGCCAAACTCAGAGGAAGCAGATCGGTACTATATGCCAGGTCGCGGTACTGAAAGTGGGTAATGTAG
Organism: Zarconia navalis LEGE 11467; assembly: GCF_015207075.1. GTDB lineage: Bacteria > Cyanobacteriota > Cyanobacteriia > Cyanobacteriales > Geitlerinemataceae > Zarconia > Zarconia navalis. Next base: position 1,206 of record NZ_JADEXN010000192.1, on the reverse strand, counting down.
TGGAGTAAATCGGGACTCGCCAGCAGAATGGGTTGGGTTTCGATGGCCAGGAGAAGTTCTTGAAAGCGATTGCTGCGGGCTGCTTCAACTCGGCGGCTGAGTTCCGCACCGAAAAGGCGATCGATGCGGTCTTCTATCTCCAAACCGAATAACTGATGGTATCGTTTCTGTTGCTCGGTTTGGTCTTCGACTAATTCGATGGTAGGATAAAGTCCCATTAAGCGGAAATCATCTTCGAGTAAAGCGGGCAGGGCTGCGCTTAACGATTTCCCATCCCCCGTGGCGCTGGTGTTGAAAATGATGTCGGCATCCCCAGAGGTCACCTGGTAGTAAGTTTGCGCTTGGTGAGAGGAAAGAGGACAAGGTTCGCCTTCGGGAGGGTCGAGGTGAGATGCCACCCGGCAGGAATCTTCGCACCCTAACGGACAACTCCCAACCCCCTCGTTTAGTTTGGAGTACAAGGGTTTGAGCTGAATTTTCACGGTTTTTGTCACTCGGTTTTTGGGGATAGTTTCAGCGTAATACCCCTCAAAAAAAAGTCATAGTCAAAAAATGATAACGAGCTGTTTTTTCGGTAGTCTGTAAGCAGTCATCCTCAATTCTGGCGATGAAATCTGCATCCACCACCCAACTAGCCTTCGCTCTAGAAATCCTCAAACGCCTCGCCGAAAAGCCTTACAAACGCCGCGAGTTGGCCGACGAACTCGAAATCTTCCTCCAGCAACGGGGTGAAAAACCCGGAGATGTCGTGCAAAAACTCGATCGCACGATCGCCAAACTCCGAGAGTGCGGCTTCGAGATCGACAGTACTTCCCACTCTCCCTACGTTCTGCGAGAATCGAACTTTCCCTTGATTCTCTCCCCCGAACAGCGGCAGGCGTTGGGAATGGCGGTGCAGTTCCTCGCCAACATGGGATTTTCCGCCGAAGCGGGACACCTGTTGCGGCTGGGGAAATTTCCAGATGTCGATCGCCTCTCCCCGGTGAAAGTCGATTTTAGCCCCCCGGTAGATTACAGCGAACATCGAATACCAGGAATCGTAGAAGCCTTACAACAACGGTTCGATCGCCAATGCCGCTACACCATTCGCTATCGCAACACTCAAGGCAAAGAGCGATTGTGGGATCTCGATCGATCGGAACTGCGACTGCACGAAGGCACGCTGTATTTATTCGCCTACGTACCCGATCTCAACTCGTACAATAT
>NZ_JADEXN010000191.1 GCF_015207075.1 Zarconia navalis LEGE 11467 | reverse complement strand
ATAGCAATGGTGCTACGGCTAACTTCAGTGAGTTTGCCCTTCTCAATAACACCGCATCGGATTCCGGAGGGGGCATTTACAATGCTAGCGGTACGGTTTCCGTCAGTCGTGCGGGGATTCGCGACAATTCTGCCGATTCAGAAGGCGGTGGCGTTTACAATACCGCCGGTGGCACCGTGTATCTTTCCGAGCTAGAAGTCACCGAGAATACCACACAGGGTTACGGAGGCGGTTTTTTCAACGATACCGATAGTCAACTCGATGTATCCTTCGCGCTGCTTCAAGGCAACGAAGGGAACGACGGTGGCGGAATTTTCAACCGGGGTTTGGCAACGTTGCGAAACAGTACTCTCAGCGAGAATAGTGCAGATTTTGGCGGAGGAATTTTCAACCAAGGCAGTTTCAACGTTGATACTAGCTCGATCGTCAATAACAGCGCAACGGACGGTGCGGGTATCCAGAACAATGGCTTCCTATATGTCTACGACAGTACGATCGCCGATAACGATATCCCTTCCTTTGGGGGAGGTATCAATAACGATAACTACACGCTGGTGGTTGACAGCACCATCAGCGGCAATTCGGCGAATGAAGCTGGCGGGGGTATTGCCAACAGCAGTGATTCCACCCTCTACCTTATCAACAGCACCATTAGCGGTAATTCAGTTGCAGAAGAAGCTGGAGAAGGATACGGAGGTGGGGGTATTCACAATCGGGGTAACCTGTATGCGGCAAATAGCACCATCACTGGGAATGTCGCCTTTCAAGGTGGAGGGATTTTCACCGATGCCTCCGGTTATACCCAACTTGCCAGTACGATCGTGGCGGCAAACATCGATAATCATAGTTCCGATGGCAGTCATCCCGATGTTTCGGGAGATGTCGATCCCAACAGCGGCTTCAATCTCATCGGCGATGGAACCGGGAGTACGGGGTTGACGGATGACGTCAATGGCAACTTGGTGGGGACGGACAGCGATTCCATCGATCCGCTTCTGGGTCCCTTGCAAGATAATGAAGGTTTGACGTTCACTCACGCACTGCTTGATGGCAGTTCGGCGATCGATGCCGGCAGCAATCCCGGTTTTGTCTCCTACGACCAACGGGGTGTCGGGTTCGATCGCATTTTCGGTGCCGGTGCGGATATCGGAGCGTTTGAACTTCAAAGCCTGCCCCAACCCCCTATGGGAACTCCCGGTGACGATGTGTTAATGGGAACGGATGGGAATGACACCATTGAAAGCGGTGACGGTCGCGATCGCATTAACGGTAAAGCCGGAGATGATATCCTATTCGGTCAGCGCGATAACGATACGATTGTTGGCGGTTCGGGCAACGATAGTCTCTACGGCGGTCAGGGAGATGACTTCATGCGGGGTGAGAACGATCGCGATTTCCTCGATGGTCGCAATGGAAACGATCGCCTCCTCGGTGGCGGGGATGAAGATACCCTCGTCGGCGGTAACGGCAACGACAGCCTCGACGGTCGTCGCGGCGAAGATATCCTCTACGGAGTGAAGCGCTTTAGTGCCAATCCCGGTGATGGGGAAATGGATTTGCTGACCGGTGGAGAGGCAAGCGATCGCTTCGTACTCGGCAATGCTACCCAAGCTTACTACGATCGCGACGGTGCGGCAGACTTTGCGGCGATCGCCGATTTCAATTCTGAGGATATCATCCAACTCCACGGCAGTGCTGGTGATTACAATTTGGTGGAGGTTTCTGGAGATACGGAGATTCTACTCAACGGTGGCGAACGAATTGCGATCGTGCAATTCGTTTTTGGTTTAGATCTTAATGATTCGAGTCTATTCGACTTCGTTTGAAGTTGATTTAGTTTCCCTCGTGTCTTCGTCGATCTTGGGGATGTGCGGGTTGCCGCGCATTCCTTTTTCAATCAGAAGTTATTCATAATAAGCGATCGGTGAAATTATTTCTAACCTCTAATTTCTAACCTCTAATTTAGGCTCGACAATAGAACATCTCGATCTCGTTTGGTTTATAATCTATCTATCCCGACGATATTCATCTCAATCGATCGATTTCATGAGCCAAACTGCTTCGAGTTCCTCTTCCACCCCTTGGCTATATTCTCTCTGGAAATTCTCTCGTCCCCATACAATTATTGGCACGAGTTTAAGTGTCTTAGGGTTGTGGGCGATCGCCTTGAGTCGAGGGCAAAGACTTGAGGAATTTTTCGACATTTCAATCGCAATTAATATTGCCTTGACTTGGCTAGCCTGTATTTGCGGCAACATCTATATTGTCGGACTCAATCAACTCGAAGACATCGAAATCGATCGAATTAATAAACCCCATTTGCCGATCGCGGCGGGAGAGTTTTCCCCCAAGCAGGGAACTTGGATTGTGGCGATAACTGGACTTCTCGCCATTTTTATTGCAACTTTTGAGAGTGTCTGGTTGCTGGCAACGGTGGGAACGAGTTTATTTCTAGGAACGGCATATTCTTTGCCTCCCATTCGTTTAAAACGATTTCCATTTTGGGCTTCGTTTTGTATTTTCACCGTGCGCGGTGTGGTAATTAATTTGGGACTATTTTTACACTTTAATGGTGGGTTTCCCGTAATTGAAGAAGTTCGGGCGCTGACATTATTTGTACTCGTTTTTACCTTCGCGATCGCCATTTTTAAAGATATTCCCGATATTGAAGGCGATCGAGAATATAATATTACAACTCTCACCCTTAGACTGGGAACGCAATCGGTGTTTAACCTCGCCCGGTGGGTACTAACGGGATGCTATTTGGCAATGGCAATGAGTGGCTTTTTCTTTTTACCCCAAATTAATCCTGTTTTTCTAAGTACAACCCATTTGGGAATCCTGGGTTTATTTTGGTGGCGATCGCAAAATGTCGATCTGAACGAAAAACGCGAGATTGCTAGTTGCTATCAGTTTATTTGGAAGTTATTTTTTCTAGAATATATTATTTTTTCGGCTGCGTGTTTTTTATAAAATTTAGAACGGAGGTCGTATGTTTGTAAGACTATCGAGAACAATTTGGCAAGACAAACTCTTTTATTTTATTTCTTTTTTGACTCTAACTTATACCATTGTCACTCGAATCGATAAAATAAATAGTGGTTTATGGAACGATGAATCCAATAATTATTTTTCGTTCATCAAAAAAGGATTACTTCAAATTGTTTGGAGCGATCGTTTCTCCCCTGCAAATCATATCTTAAATAGTATTTTTGCTTGGATTTCCTATAAGATATTTGGTTTTTCTGAGGTTATGCTTAGAATGCCATCATTGATTGCTGGCATACTTGCATCAATTCTTTTCTTCTTTTTCCTCAAGTCGAAACTCGGTAAACTCGAAGCACTTTTATTTTTTGTTTTTGCCGCACTTTGCTCGGAACATATTAAAATCGTTTCTCAACTTAGAGGTTACGGTCTTTGCTATTTATTTAGCGTTATCGCCTTAATCATGGCTTATCGAGCAATTGGCGATCGAGAAAATTCAGCACGATTTAGAAAAAGTATCCTAATCTTTTCGATCGTTAATTTTTTAGCGATTTATAACTTTATTCCTTTCGTTCTGCTGTCTTGTAGCTTCTATCTTGTCTTATTCTTTTACTTAAAAGGATTTCGTCGAATTGAATTATCGATTTCGGCAATTTTATCTATCGCATTATGCGGTATTGCTTATATTCCTGCAATTTCGAGTTTAAGTAACAGTTATTCATCGGGTTTTGGGCAAATTGTTCCCAAACTTCATTTACTATCCTTTTTAAGCATTCCACCTCGCAAAATCATCTCTTTTTACATTGCTCAAAATATAAAAAGCACGGCAATACTCTCATTCTATTTTCTTCTTTGTTCGATTGTTTTAATTCTCGGTTATTATTTTGCCCGTAAGAAAGATGAAAATCTAGCCAATTTGCTAGTTATCCCTCCAAGTTTAACTTTATTAATGGGTGGAGTCTTAAAAGCACCTTTAGGGTCTGCCATTTCGCATCCTCGATACACCTGTTTTTTGACATTCTATTACTTGGCTGTTTTCTCCATCGGTTTAGCCTATTTTTTTACCCTTATTTATCAAAAAGTACAAGCTAGTCGCAATGGAAACGAAGCCATTTTCCAAAAGAATATTTATCTGTTCTTTGGTGTTACCGCTCTGTGTACGATACTGATTTTTCAAGGCTTTCTCATTTCAGACAAAGTTTTTATCATTCGCGGACATTATAAAGAAGCGACTCAAGCCATCGAAGCATTTAATATCAAAAAATATAAGATTTTCTTCAACCCCTCCCCCAATTGGGCTAAAAACGATGCGGAAGTCTACTTCTCGGAAAAACTTCCTAACATTCAGTACAAAATGCATTCAATTGCAAAAGATGGCAAAGCAAAAGCGTGTCAAATCCTCCAGGAGATGAACGAAATTACGAATACTTTTGTCGTCGAGGATCTCCGATTGGAATACATTCCCAATTCAACTTATAAGGTTAAAGACTATGCGATCGTGACCGGAAGCGATCGTCAAGAGTTTAAAGTGATTTCGTGGCAAGAAAAAAATCGATTATTGGGGGTTTATTTTTTCCAGCGAGGACAAGTTTCTTCGATGGACTGTGAAGGTTAATTCTCCCGTGTGGGTTTTGCATCAGTCCATCCAAAAATTTGCAGAAATCGAACCCCGTACGGTATTGTGAAGCGATCGGGAATATCGATCGCATCGAAAATGCCTCAAACAGCGATAATATCCGTTGCCGCCAGCGTCGGCGCACCGGCTAGGGTCACCAACACCGAAGGCGTGGCAGTCCCCGTTCCGTCCGGGTCGAACAGCAAAATTCCCGTGCCGACATTATATAAGAAGCGATCTCCGCTATCGGCCGCCACGCTACCCAAGGCGAACTGGTCGGCGGTAATCTGACCCGGTGCAAGACCGAACTCCGCAGCCGAAATCTGAATCTCGTCGATGCCAGATTGGAAATCAGTAATCGTATCGCCGTCGGCACCCGGTCGGTTGAAGACGAAATCATCCGCACCCGCACCACCGGTTAGGGTATCCCCCTGAGACACTAACGCTTGATTGAGATACACCGTCACGCTGTTGCTATCGAAATTCGGCGTAGCTAAGTCCGATTGACGAATTCCGTCCAAGTCGGTGATGACTAATCCCACGGGAGTATTCCCCACCGGGAAGCTTTCCGGCGCGCTGAGGGTTCCGTCACCGTTATTGCGCAAAATTGAAATCGTGCTGCCTCCCGTTTCCCCCGTTCGGGTGGTAAAAAAGGCATGAAGCATCGCCAAGTCGAGGTCTCCATCTCCGTCTAAATCCTCAGCCGCCAAGTTGCTGGGAACTTCATTGGTGGCAAAGGAAACCCCCGGTGCAAAGGTTCCATCGCCGTTGTTGGACAAAACCGTTACCGACGCACCGCCAAAATTGCTGGCGGCCAAATCCAGGTCGCCATCCCCATCTAAATCCGCCGCCACCACGTCGATGGGACGCACCCCCACCCCGAGAGTCGTCGGTGCGGCAAACGTCCCATTGCCGGTATTGCGAAGAACCCAGAGGGTGTTGCCACCTTCATTCGCCGTCACGATATCCAGGTTCCCGTCGCCATCCAAGTCGGCGGCAATAACCCCCGCCACCCCATTCCCCACGGTGAGGACTTCCGGCGGGGCAAAATTTCCCGCGCCATCGTTGCGGGCAATAGAAATTGTATTACCGATATCGATTCCCGTATCCAAGTTGACGGCAACGGTATTGGTAGTTATCAAATCTAGGTCGCCATCGCCGTCAATATCCGCCGGCGGATGGATGAAGGGTCGGTCTCCGGTGGCGAAGTTGACCGGCGGGGCAAAATTTCCCGCACCATCATTGTGTAGAATCGATACCGTATTGTCGGTACTGTTGGCCGTCGCCAAATCAATATCCCCATCGCCATCGAAATCTCCAGCAGTAACGGAAGGCCCCACACCCGTTGTTACAGTTGTGGGTACGCTAAAGGTTCCATCACCGTTGTTGCGCAGAATCGAAAGGGTATTGCCGGTACCGGGGGAAACGAAACTCGGATCGATACCGGGATTTGCCACCACCAAATCCCCATCGCCGTCGCCATCGATATCGGCGGCGACAATGCTGCCAGGGGCTGTATTGGCGGGATAATCGGTGCGATCGAATGTTGTCACATCATCACTGGGGGCCAAATCCCCGAAAATCACATCATCACCCTCGCCACCGCGCAGAATATCCGTTTGCTTACCACCGAAAAGGGTATCATTTCCCTTGCCCCCTTCGAGGGTGTCGTTTCCCCGATTCCCGAATAACCAGTCATTTCCCTGGTTGCCGTACAGCGCATCGGCTTCATCGCCATCATTGGTTTGGGGGTCTCCCGTCCCACCAATTAGGGTGTCGTTGCCGCCGCTACCGATAAGCACGTCGCGGTTGGCATCGCCGAATAGCGCATCGCTACCCTCATCTCCAAATAAGGTGTCGTTTCCCGCCAGCGCCCGAATGATATCGTCTTCGGGCAAGCCTTGCAGCACTTCACTAGCTGGGGTTCCATTAATAACTGCCACGATCGCATTTCCTCCCAGTCGATGGTAAGACTCTTCATATAGAGTTGCTTTAATAGAGTTGTACGTCTCGGACGGAGGAACTTATGCAGAAGTTGCCAAATATTTTTTGGGTGCGAAAGATGCAGAGATCTTAAAAGGTCAAGATTCAGGTTCTATTTCAGATACAAGTCGGGTTTGGCGTTTTGGGTAGGGGAAACGCGATCGTATAGCCTTCTCCGACCGAGACGCTACGCGATCGCCCAGGCTGGCGCTAAAAACCTTACTTACGATGCTGGTTGACTGACAAGAGCGATCGCGCCTCGATATCTGAATGCTTACCTTGAAAGGGCATGTTTGTACGAGCTTTGAGGATTTTCGGACAACAATTTTCACGACAATAATTCACTCATTAGACATCAATATGCTAAAGAATAAACTTGTACGATGGGCTGTGATGATTACAGCCTTCATCGCTTGGAATTCCTTCGGCTACTCTATCTCTTCTTGGATTTACTCGATTCTAACTAAAATTGATGTTCCGGCTTCCATTGCTTTACGAATTCTGTCGATACTGCCTCTAATTATACTGCTAGAAGTTTTTGCTAAGTTCCTCTTTCTAGAAACAGCGATGCCTCCTTTAAAGTTTGTTGCTACCCGAGCTGAGTCTTGGTCGTTTCTCAATCGAGATGAATTAAATCGTTATACTTCAGAACTCGAACAGCTTGGTTTTATCCAATTAACTGACTATACATCTCCATCTATTCAGGGTATGGCAAGGTTATTTGCCCATCCTCAAAAATTTTGCTTTGCAGAAGTGGGTCAAACTAGTAATTCACCAATGTTATGTAGCATTTCTTGTTCTTTAGAAATGCGCTGGTCGTTAGCCGTAACAAATATATCTTCTAGCTCTTACGTGTCTGCTATCTCATACGCCTTTTTACGACAACCTCGCAATCTGGTCAAACAAATGGGGAATGCATCAGTCAATTTACTGCTTCAATCGCTAATAGACGGGCGAGATCGAGCCTCAAATGACTTGGGTTTGGAATTGATTCGAGATATCAAGACGGAAACTTACTTTGAGAAAGAGCGAAGCAAACGAATGGAGCAAAGACGCTCTATGCTCCGTAAGAGCATAACTTGGGGAGTGTTAGAAATGTTATGGTTTTCACTTAGACCGAAGTCTGAGTGGTTGGGAGATTACTCAAAGTTTACAGTGAAGCGCTAGAGCATCACTCAATCTTCCCCAGCTTCCATATTCCCCGATTTAGCTACCAAACTTGCCATTATTTCAGCGGCAGTTCCCCCACCGATTCCGTAACACGATCGCTTTTGCCAACCGAGAATGGGGAGGTGTCCGGCAGGTGCATCGATGTCAAATCGCACATCGTCGTAGTACAGCCAGTTTTCCCGGTTGCGCCAACCCACGCGATCGCAAAAAGCCGTGTAATCGCCGCTGACTTCTTGCCACATCCACTGCTGCACCGAAAATCCAAACCGTCCGCCGCTGTATTCGTACCACAGCCAATCTAAAGTTTGCCAGTCCATTGGGGGAAAATGCTCGATATCTTCTGGGGTTAGCCAACCCTCTGTTTCTCGCTGCATCCCTTGCAACATCAGCGATCTCGTCATGGCATCGGCATCGCGCCACTGTCGGGCAACCAGCAATTCTCGCAACGGTTTATAGTCCAACCCCACCTCAGATTGGAGGGTACTTTCAAAATCCTCACTCGACTGTGTTTCTATATTTAGTAGCATCTGCGCAATTCGATCTGGGTTAGTGCGATCGAGCCACTCTAAAACCCAGTCCAGTTGAGATTGTAAGTATTGACGTTCTTCAGTTGCCCGTTGCAACTGTACCTGTAGTGCATCTAGCCTGAGTTCTAAACGCGAGAAGGCAACATCATGGTTCGACGACTGCCCAGACTGGCATTTCGCCCACATTTTTCTCGCCCAATTTATTTGTTCTCGTTCAATTAGGGATTTTGCATCAGCCCAACTGACAACCCAACCGCAAACCGGACAATTCAATGGGGAGGCTGACATTAATGATTTTAAGGAAGTATCGCACACCAAGCAAAGAGGGATATTCGCGGGGTCTACTCGAACGAATATCGCACCGCTGGGAAGTTGGTAGCCGTCGAGGCGTCCCGATTTCCACTGCCGCCATGCTGTTTTGTAGGAAATCCCCCGACTT
>NZ_JADEXN010000190.1 GCF_015207075.1 Zarconia navalis LEGE 11467 | reverse complement strand
AGGTAAAGGTGGTATCGCCGGTAAAGGTGGGCGATGCGGTGAAGAACAGTTGGTCGAGTTCCATCGGGGTGAGGTTGTCTCCCACCTGAACTTCGTTACCGGGGGTAGCGCTGCCGAGGTAGAGGATGCCATCGGCGGCAGGAGGCAGACTATCGATGGTGTAGAACTGTACCATCGTATCCGGGTCGCTGCCGCCCAGGTTCTCGATTGGGATCGTGCCGTTGGGGGGAACCGTTCCGCTAGAGTCGATCGTCTCGGGGGGTGCGTTCAGGGTCACCGTTGCCGGGGTCAAATCTTCGGCCCCTTCATCATCGATCGCCGCGTACTCGAAGGTTGCGCCGTCGAAGTTGCCCGTGGATTGGAAGAACAGGTTATTAATTTGACCGGCGGTCACCGTATCGTTCGCAGACAGGACTGTACCGCCATTCGCGGGATCGCCCAGGAACAGAACGCCATCGGCCGGATCGGGGACGGAAACGATCCGGAACTCGTCCACCGTCCCGTTGGGGTCGCTGCCGCCCAAGGGGCCTACTAGACCCGTTAGGGGAACGTTGGAACTTAGGGGAACGTTGTTGATGACCTCGTTGGTTTCCGGGCGGGGGTTGGAGTCGATGGTGACGACCGCCGGAGTCAAGTCTGTTGCCCCTTCGTTATCAACTGAGAAGTACTCGAAGGTCGTTCCGGTGAAGTCAGGGGGTGCGGTGAAGAACAGGTTGTCGATTTGGTCGAAAGGAATGCGATCGCCCACGTTGACGGGAGTGCCTCCAGTTGCCGGGTCGCCCGAGAACAGAGTTCCGTCACCGGGTAGGGAGGTGATTTCGTACTCAACTACCGTACCGTCGGGGTCGCTGCCATCCAAGCCTTCGACGTTAATCGTGCCTTCGGGAGGAACGCGATCGATCGCATCGACGGTTTCCGGACGAATATTCGGGGTCAGGGTGACGGTATTCGGGGTTTGGTCGATACCTCCTTCGTTATCGATCGCCGAGTAGGTGAATTCTCCACCATCGACGAAGCCGGGAGTAGCTGTGAAGTAGAGATTGCCAATCTGGTCGGCGGGGATGATTTGATTGACGTTAATGGGAGTTCCACCCGTTGCCGGATCGCCCAGATAGAGGATACCGTCGGCAGGATCGGGCAGGGTATCGATGCGGAATTCATCCACCGTTCCGCCATCGGTATCGTTGCCGCCCATGTTGAGAACGTTAATCGTCTCTTCGGGGGCGACGAACTCCTCCGCATCGTCGGTTTCGGGAGGCTGGTTAACAGTAATCGAAGCCGGATCGTCGTCGCGGTAATCGTTGAGTCCGCCATCACCAGTGCGTTCCGTGGAAGCGGCATTATGGGTGCTGATGGTTCCGGGGTCGCCGGGGACACTGCTGTAGGTAATCGCGGCCGTATCGGTGATATCTCCAGCCGCCACCGTACCGTCGAGGGTCACGTCGAACTCGATAACCGATTCGCTGCCATCGGGGAACTGGTCAAAGGTGGCGTTCACCGTACCGCCTGCTTCCGTCAGCGTTCCCGCATTCGGTGCCACTCCAGAGACGTAAGCGAGGTTGCCCGCAAAGGTTACACCAGCAGGAAGGGCGTTCGACAACGCCACATCATAGGCATCGGCCCCGAACGCATCCGCATCGTCGCTGGAAAGAGTTAACCGCACCCGCACCGTATCGCCGATGTTGCGGCGGACATTTTCTTGAGGGGTGCTGGGGTCTTCGAGGACTTCCGTTTGGATGGTCAGTTGCGGTTCGACAACAGAAATCTCTTCGGAGGCGGCGAGAGGATCGTCGATCGTATCTGCCCCGTTGTTCCAGCTAAAGGAGGGGTCGTTATTGAGGGCGGAGGGGGTTTCCCCTTGGTTAACCGCCTCGTTCAACACCACCGCCGTATATTGAATGGTGATACTCTGGTCGCCATCTTGGTCCCCGGCATTTACCAGGTTACCCAGGTCGATATTAAAGCCCGTTCCATCGGTTCCCACCGTGGTGCTGCCATTGAGGTCTGTCAGGTCGTTGACGGTGGTGGAGGTGATGCCATTCAGGTTGATGCTGGTGAACTCCACAAACGCCAGACCGGCATCGAGGGCATCGTTGAGGACAGCCTGGGCAGTGGTTCCTTCAGGAATCGTTAGGGTGAGTTCGTAGGTAGCCAGTTCGCCAACAGCCGCTTCGGTATTGCCGTTGTTAGGATTATCGATCGCCGTTTGAACCAACCGAGTCTCCAACTGCGGCCCGTTGATAATCAGGGCTTCTGGGTTGGAATCGATATCCGGGTCGGCAATATCCCGTTCTACGCCCGCATCAGGGGCTTCATCGATCGTATCTCCTTCAACGATCGTCGCCACGTTATTGAGGGTTTCCCCAGGACTGACTCCATCAGCGAGTTCTACAGTGAACACGAACTGCTGAGTCTCGCCGACCGCAACGTCCACTCCGGTGTAGCTAATCCCATCGCCATTCACGTTCCCCATTCCATCGGGGGTGGTAACGAAGTCAATGGTACTTAGGTCGAACTTAGCCGGGTCGAGGAGGTCTTGAATCTCCACCTCAAACGCCCCACCAGTTCCGCTGTTGGTGACATCGAGAGTGATGGTGACCGTATCGCCCGCATCTCCGGAAGGAACTGTTGTATCGGCATTGGTAGCCGTTTCCCCATTGAGTTCGAGAGTCTGGACGATTTCGAGGACGGGTTCGACCACAGTGACTGTCGGTTCCGTGGGGGCTTCGATGGGAGTGGTAATGGGATTGCCCTCAGCATCGTCGTGAACCAACTGGGCATCTCCAGTCAGGGTGGTGGTATCGACGTTACCGGCTTCGTCCAACACCACCGCTTGGTATTCGATGATGAAGGTGTTGTTGCCGGGGTCGTTATCTCCCGTTGCCGTGGCGGTGTCGATGTTGAAGGTAATCGGGTCGCCGCTGTTGGTTCCACCAGTGGTGGTTAAAGGGGTGACCGTACCGTTCAATCCCGTATCGATAATGGTAGGAGTTCCGGTTAGTTGTAGACCCGGTGGCAAGTCGTCGGTGACGACGATCCCTTCTGTGGAACCTTCGGGAATGGTGACGGCGATTTGATAGGTGACCACTTCGCCAATGGCAACGTTATTGCCGGAGGTGTCGGCATCGGGTTCGCTGGTGTCGGTGATGGTCTTCTCAATGCTGATGTCGCCGGTTACCGTCGCCGGGGCATCGTCGCTGTCGGCGTAGTTATTGAGACCAGCGCCTTCGCCATCTGCACCGGTACGTTCGGTATCGCCGGTGGTGGTGTGGTCGGAAATATCGCTAGCATCGCCATCAACACTCGTCCAGGTGATTTCGGCAGGGCTGTTGACGGTTTCTCCAGACTGAACGCCATCGGCGAGGGTTCCGCTAACGGTGAGGGTAATCAGCGTGTCTTCGGGAATGTCGATGTCGCCCGTTGTTTGCAGAGTATTACCCGTACCAACCTCGAAATCGCTATCTTGAATGGTGTTGCCAGTGGTGTTGTTGATGACGCTGATGGCATCGGCATCGGGGACAAATCCATCAGGTAAGACGTCGTTAAGGTTGACATCGAAAGCGTCGGAAGTGCTATCTCCGGTGTGCTGAATAGTGATGGTGTAGACGATCGGGTCGCCAGCATCGCCTTGGTCGCCAGAACCGTTAACCTCCACATCTTTGATGACTTCCAGTTGCGGTTCGACAACGGAAATCTCTTCGGAGGGGGCAACGGGGTCGTCGATCGAATTTGCCCCACCGTTCCAGGTAAAGGAGGGGTCGTTGTTTAGGGCAGAGGGGGTTTCCCCTTGGTTTGCCGCATCGTTCGATACCGCCGCCGTGTATTGGATGGTGATGGTTTCTGGGTTGCCATCAACATTGTTGCTGACCAAATCTCCCAGGTTGATGTCGAAGCCCGTTCCATTGGGGGCAACGGTTGTATTCGCTGCGAGAGTTGCTTCATCGGTGACGTTGGCAGCATCCACCCCATCAAAGGTAATACTGGTGAACTCCACAAAGGTCAGACCCGAATCGAGGGCATCGCTGAGGACGGCATCAGGGGTGGTTCCTTCAGGAATCGTTAGCGTCAGTTCGTAGGTGGCTAGTTCGCCGATGGCGGCTTCGGTATTGCCGTTGCCATTGCCATTATCGATCGCCGTCTCCACCAACCGAGTCTCCAGAGTCGGTCCGTTGATAACGAGGGCTTCTGGGTTGGAATCGATATCATCCGGGTTGGTAATATCCCGTTCCACCCCAGCATCGGGGGCTTCATCGATCGTATCTCCTTCAACGATCGTCGCCACGTTATTGAGGGTTTCCCCAGGATTGACTCCATCGGCGAGTTTCACGGTGAAGACAAACGTCTCGGTCTCTCCGACCGCAACGTCCACTCCGGTGTAGCTAATCCCATCGCCATTCACGTTCCCCATTCCATCTGGAGTGGTAACGAAGTCAATGGTACTCAGATCGAACTTCGCTGGGTCGAGGAGGTCTTGAATTTCGACTTCAAACGCCCCACCGGTTCCGCTGTTGGTGACATCGAGGGTGATGGTGACCGTATCTCCCGCATCTCCAGAAGGAACTGTTGCATCGGCATTGGTGGCCGTTTCTCCGTTGAGTTCGAGGGTCTGGACGATTTCGAGGACGGGTTCGACCACGGTAACTGTCGGTTCCGTGGGGGCTTCGATGGGCGTAGCAATCGGATTGCCATCAGCATCGTTATGAACTAACTGGGCATCTCCGGTGAGAGTCGTACCATCGACGTTATCTCCAGGAGTTCCATCCCCATCAACGGTATCCAACACCACCGCTTGGTATTCGATGATGAAGGTGTTGTTGCCGGGGTCGTTATCTCCTGCTGCGGTGGCGGTGTCGATGTTGAAGGTAATCGGGTCGCCGCTGTTGGTGCCGCCAGTGGTGGTCAACGGCGTTACCGTACCGTTCAAGTCATTGGTAATGATGGTGGGAGTTCCGGTCAGTTGCAGACCCGGTGGCAGGTCGTCGGTAACGACAATACCTTCTGTGGAACCTTCGGGAATGGTGACGGCGATTTGATAGGTGACCACTTCGCCAATGGCAACGTTATTGCCCAAGGTGTCGGCATCGGGTTCGCTGGTGTCGGTGATGGTCTTCTCGATGCTGATGTCGCCAGTTACTGTCGCCGGGGCATCGTCGCTATCGGCGTAGTTATTCAGGCCCGCGCCTTCTCCATCAACTCCGGTGCGTTCGGTATCACCCGTGGTGGTGTGGGCTGAAAGGTCGGTGGCATCGCCGTCGATACTCGTCCAAGCGATTTCGGCGGGGCTGTTGATTTCCTCACCCGACTGAACGCCGTCGGCGAGGGTTCCGCTGACGGTCAGAGTAATCAGCGTATCTTCGGGAATATCGATGTTGCTGCCCGAAACCACTTGCAGAGTGTTCCCCCCACCAATCTCGAAATCGCTGTCTTGAATGGTGTTGCCGGTGGTGTTGTTGGTGACGCTGATGGGACTACCGTCGGGGACGAATCCGGCGGGCAGAACATCGGTGAGGTTGACATCAAACGCATCGGCTTCGCTGCTGCCAGTGTGTTGGATGGTGATGGTGTAGACGATCGGGTCGCCAGCATCGCCTTCAGCACCCGCACCGTTAACTGCTACATCTTTAACGACTTCCAATTGCGGTTCGACGACGGAAACTTCTTCAAACGAAGTGGTTGACAGAGGTGTACCGGGAGTGGGGTTGTTCGTCCAGTCCAGCGTTGCCGTATTGTTGAGGGTCGGGCCGGTTTCGTTATCGGTGCTTTGGTTTGCCGCATCGTTGAGGACGACGGCGGTGTACTCGACAACGATCGTCTCGGGGGAACCATCGGAATTGGCAGTGTTAACCACATCGCCCAAGTTCAGGGTGAAGTCGCTGCCGTTAGTTCCGGGAGTTGCCGTACCGTTTGCTGCGGTTGCGTCGTTGAAGTCAAATCCGCCGGTTACGTCGCCTTCTGGGGTGGAAATGCTGGTGATTTCAACAAACGCCAGACCCGGATCGAGGAGTTCTTGCAACACCACGCCAGAGGTGGTTCCTTCGGGGACGGTGATGGTGGTGCGGAAGGTGACCAGTTCGCCGGGAACCGCATCGGTGTTGCCGTTATCCACACCGTTATCGAGTTCGCTACCCACTAACTCCGTGGTGATTTCTGGTGTGCCAGTAATGGTAAATTCGGCGTTATCGTCAGCGGTGTAGTCGTTGTCGCCTGTACCGTCTCCGGTACGTTCTTCGTCGCCAACGGTGGTGTGGGTGGAGCGATCGCTCACCTCTCCATCCAAACTCGTCCAGGTGACTGTAGCAGTGCTGTCGGCAGTATCTCCCGTCTCGACGGTATCGGGAATTGTGCCGCTGATTTCGAGGACGAGAACCTGACCCAAGGCCAAATCGACGTTACCGGGAACGACTTGCAAGTTGTTGCTACCATCGATGCTGAAGTCTCCAGCCGTTGCACCGGAAGTATTCCCCGCACCGAGGCTAATGGGACTGCCATCGGGAACGAATTCCGGCGGCAAAGCATCAGTCAGGTTCAGATCGAAGGCATCGGCGGTGCTGTCCCCGGTATGTTCGATCGTGATGGTATACACCACGGAGTCGCCGCCATCCCCTTCGGTTCCAGAACCATCGACGAGAACCTCTTTGACGATGTCTAAATCCGGTTCGATGACAGTGATGTCGTCCGAAAGCGCATCTTCTTCGATGGTTTGAACCGCACCGTTATCCCAACTAAAGGAGGGGTCGTTGTTGAGAGAAGGACTGGTTTCGCTACCGTCGCCTTGGTTGGCAGGTACGTTCTGCACCACTGCCTGGTACTGGATGGTGATGGTTTGGGTTCCAACGTTGTCTCCGGCGTTCAGCAAGTTGCCGAGGTCAATTTCGATATCCGAACCGTCGTTGGTGACGTTAGTATTTGCGGTGAGGTCGGCGACATCTCCATCATCAATGGTTGTGGAAGTTGTGCCACCCAGGTCGATGCTGGTGAATCCGACGAAAGCCAGACCCGGATCGAGGGTATCGCTGAGGACGGAGGTTGGGGTGGTTCCTTCGGGAATCGTCAGGGTCAGTTCGTAGGTGACCAGTTCGCCAATAACCGCTTCGGTATTGTCGTTGTTGCCATCGTTAATTTCCGTCTCTACCAATCGAGTCGCCAGAGTTGGCCCGTCAATGGTCAACGCCTCGGTATTGGAGGCAATATCATCCGGGTCAGCAATGTCCCGTTCGATGCCCGATACCGGCGTACCGTCGATCGTGGTGGCTTCGGTGATGTTGGCCACGTTGTCGATGGTTTCGCCCGGTTCAACCGCATCGGCTAAATCGACTGTGAAGGAGAATTGCTGATTCGTATTGCCGCCATCGATATCTCCTCCAGTGAAGGTGACTTCTCCGGTTACTAAATCCACTGCCGGGGTGTATCCCGTTGGATAGTCTGTGCCTTCTGTACCAAAGTCAACGGTACTCAGGTCGAACTTCGCGGGGTCGAGGATATCGCTGACGACGACTTCGTAGGCCCCGGCAGTCCCGCTGTTGGTGACATCGAGAGTAATGGTGACTTCATCCCCAGCATCTCCGCCAGGAACCGTCGTTGTATCGGTTTCATCCGCCGTCACGCCGTTAAGGGTCAGGGACTGGACGATCGCCAATTCCGGTTCGAGAACTGTAACCGTCGCATCGGTGGAGGTGTTGACGCTGCTGCCGCTGATGATGACATCGAAGTTGTTGGTTAGGGCCGTGGGCGATACGCCGCCTTCATTGCCGGGAACGTCGAGAACCACCGCATCGTATTCGACGACGAGAAACTCGCTACCGGCGTTAGTTCCGGTGTTGGTCACGTCGCCGAAGGAGAAGAAGATGTCCGTCCCAGAACCGTAGTTATCGTCGTTGCCGGTAGCAGTTGTCGAAACGCTGGCATCGGGGAACGCAACGGTTGGGGTGAACGCATCGTTTTCATTGGCAACGATCGCCCCACTCAATCCCGCTTCGTTGGTGGCGAGGTTGTTGGTATCGGTATTCACCAATGCCACTCGCGCCGTGCCATTGACAAACTGCATCCCATCTGGTAAGTTGTCCTGAAGTTTCAATCCGTTAATCGTCCCTTCAGACAGACCCACCACTAAGCGGAAAGTGACCGTCTCCCCGATCGCCACATCATCGGTAATCACGTTGCCTTCTGTATTGGTCGTCGTATTGTCGGTTTCGGCTTCCGAACTACCGACGATCGACTTCACCGGCGATACGTTCTCGATCAGAACCGTCCCCGTGGCTGCTGCGGTATAATCCCGCTCGTCGTCGTTGGCCGGGTTAACGAAAGTGGAGCGATCGTCTGTAGTGTCGTTGGCGTTGTCGTCCAGGATGTTCGTATCCGGGTCTACCCCAGCGTTGCCGTCGCCATCCAAGCTGCTGAAGGTGACATCGGCATTGTTGTCGATTTCCTGGTTGGGGGCAACTGCCGAACTCAACGTCCCGGTGATGGTGACGACGATTTCACCACCGTTGGTGAGATCGAAGGGGTTGAGCGTGGTTAAGTTATTTCCGGTAAGGTCGAAATCGCCGCTGACATCCGTGCCATTGAACGTTGCCGATGCCAGATTGGGACTCTGAATTTCGGCGGGAATTGCATCGGTGAGGGCCGTCTCAAAGGCATCGGGAGTGGTGGCATCGTGGGTGAGGGTAATCGTCAGGGTGACGGTATCGCCAGCATCCCCGGTGCTGGTTCCGGTTTCGGTGACTAATACATCCTGAGT
>NZ_JADEXN010000189.1 GCF_015207075.1 Zarconia navalis LEGE 11467 | reverse complement strand
GTAACCAGGAATGGGGAATGGGGAATAGGAAATAGAATTTGGGTGTACCTCACAAGACTGAGAATTGCTATATCTACGAACGATAAATAAAAGAAATATTAAAATTGGGTTATTTTTTGCGATCGTCAACTAAGATTTGAAGGTTTTATCCAAAATCATCCGCTCGTCAAAAATTGTGGCGATCGTATCAGTTAAGAGCAAACGATCGTGGTGTTTTTCGATCGAAGGACTATAAGATCTCAGTGGGTGTGTATAGCAGCGGTCATACCCGCTCCAATCGGTCTCATCTTCGTAGGTAACCCGTTGCTGATGACCGATCGCAGATTGCAGATAGACTAAAAGAAGAATCTTTGAAGATTTGGTTTCATTATTTTTTGAATGCCGCAAGCCGACCATCCCTGCCTGAATATCGCGATCGCTCCTTTGACATCAGCCGCTGGAAATCACTTTGCCATTTGGGTTCTACAAGCGCCCTACCTCGGCGGTCACGTTCACCACGACTGCCCCTGGACCGACGACCTCGCCCAAACCTGGCAGGCTTGGCAACAGCTCTTTTCCCTCGAACCGATTCCCTCTCCCCTAGCGCGATCGACTTCCCAAAATATCATCGAGCGACCGAGTACCACTCAGGGACCCGCCACCAACTACAGCAGCCTGCTGATGCAAAAATTAGGCTTGGGGTTGTGGCAATGGCTCTTCTCAGGCCCGATTCAGCGTAGCTTCGCCCAAAGTCAAGGCATTGCGATGGGTCAGAAAAAGCCCCTGCGCCTGCGCCTGGAACTGCGCGATCCCCATTTGATGGGTTTACCGTGGGAGATTATCCAGCCCCAACTGGGCAAACCTGCCATTTCCCTTTCTCAGCGTTTGCTCTTCACTCGCACCACCAGCGATGTCGAGGCCCTATCCTATCGACTGGCCGATCGATCTGTGAATATTTTGCTGGTTTTAGGTCAAGAGTCCGCAGGAATCAATCGCCCTCGCCTCGACCTAGAAAAAGAGGCAATCGCCCTAGCTGAAATTTTCGCCCGCTGCGGTCAGCTCAACGGCACCACGCCGTATCGAGTCACCACCCTGATTCAACCGACCCCCAGCGAACTGAGCCAACACCTCGAAACGGTCGAAACCCATATTTTTCTCTATGCGGGTCACGGCGTTCCCGCACCCGATGGCGGGCGACTGTTTTTGCGATCGGATACCACCCTGGGGGGCACGGAACTGGCTCAGGTGTTGGTGCGCGCCCAAGTGACCCTGGCAGTCTTTAACTCTTGCTGGGGGGCGCAGTGCGATCGCCACGACCTCCAGAGTCTTCCTCGCAGCAGCCTCGCCGAAGTGCTCGTACACCACGGCGTTCCGGCGGTTCTGGCGATGCGAGATACGATCGCCGACCGCGAGGCCCTCAGTTTCATCGAAGCCTTTGCCAAAGCCCTCGCCGAACAGCACAGTATCGATCGGGCGGTCTCCCTAGCCCGGCAGCAGCTTCTGACACTGTACAAATTCAATCAGCCCGCTTGGACGCTACCGGTGTTGTATATGCATCCCGAGTTTGATGGCTGTCTGATTCCAATGCGCCATTTCGACTCGTCTCTGACGGAACTGCCGTCCAACTCCAACACCCGCATCGGACAACCCCTTTCTTCGGCTTACCTGCGTTTGGTGGGCGGCAACGATAAAACTTGGCCGGTGCGCGCCGGACTGATGCGAGTGGGACGCACCGCCCAAAACGATCTCACCGTAGCAGAACGCTGGGTCTCCAAGCACCACGCCGAAATTTTTTACCGCAACCTCCAGCCCTCGGGAAACAACAGCAAACCCGCATACTTCCTGCGAGATGTTTCTCGCTACGGAACCCTGGTTTTGAATGCGGGAACCGGAAATTGGCAAAAAGTCCACCGCCAGGAAATCCCTCTGACTTCAGGGATGCAGTTTAAATTTGGTAGTTCTCAGGGACAAACCTGGGAATTTGCCATCGAAGAATAATCGACGAGATTGCGGAACCCATTTCCATGGCCGTGTAGTCATCACTAACAATCGATTGTCAGCACCTTTAAACCCAACACTTTGCCCCGTTATCACCGAACAGGAACTCTACGATGTCTACTTTACCCAATTCTTCCGATCCGTCTCAGACTCAAGCCGAGTTAGATTTGCTGGCGACTTTGTTTCCCGATGCTAACTCGGTCAATGCAGAGGGTTTAGCTTATCCGTGGAACCTCGCCAACGGCGAATCGGACGCTTACATTGCGGCTTTAGAACAGAACTTAGAGATGAACGCCCTCTCGAGTGAAGAAATTGCTGGGCGATCGAGCGCGCTTTTCAAACAACTCCAGCAATGTTGGTCGAGAACCGAACTCGCCTCCAAGTTTGCTGCCGTTCCCCACTCGATTTTAGAGGCGATCGCCGATCGGGCCAAAGAAATTCTCGACAGTCCCCAGGTGGCCGCAGACCGATTGGTGGCCTGTGTGGCGCAACTGTTTCCAGAGTGGACGGATGCCGACTTACAAGTTTTGGCCCGTCCTTTCGCCTATGCCATGCGGGGAACCGATGGCGTTGAATCGGCTATTGCTGGGGTCAGTTCGTCTCAATGGTCGGAACTCTCCCAAATCGAACGAGTTCGCTTGAGTTTGGCTGCGGCCCATTACATATTGAACCAAACCGATCTCGATTGAGATTTTAAAGCAACTGCTCCATTTTCCGTATTTTTGGTATCCAATGTCCATCCCAACCAGCGGATGCAGGTGTCAAGCACGAGCAAATCTTCACGGGGAAAGCGTGTTGGAATCGTGTCATTTCCCGAAACGTCTCTTTCTCCACGATCTGTCTATGGCGCATCCGTAGGTTTGTTTCAGCGCGATGGGTGAAATTTCCGATATAGCATGGCTTTGACCGGTTGACCGCCGAGTAGGTGTTGCTCGATGACCGCCACCACTTCACCGGGTTGCACGCGATCGTACCAGGTTTCCTCGGGCAATACCAAAACCATCGGCCCGCTGCCGCATTGTCCCAAACACCCGCAGCCTTCGACGGTGACATCGGCAACGGGGTTCGCCTTGAAGGTGGCCAGAACTGCCGGGGAACCCTGGCGGCGACAGGTGCGATTTTGGCAAACGAGGACGCGATCGATTTTTGGCATGGGTTGTTAAGGACGAAAAATAACGAAAGGTTAGCGATCTTAAAGCAAATTATCTTCGATCGAGAGCCAAAGACTTACATCTTTATCGACCAGTTCGGGATAACTTTCTAACAAAAATTTAATGAATTTGAGCTTTTCTCTAATTCTCCGAAGTTGTAGAATTTCTTGTATCTCCGAATAATTTAGTTGACATTTCTGCTTCTGAAACAAAAATAATCTCCATTTCTGACTTTTTTGGCAAGCTTCTAGACAGGAGATTTCCAGACTGGAGAAAAACCAATCAAAAATTATCTGTGGATTTAGAATTCGATCGTTTTGAAATCCTAAGTGACCTATTAAATAAACGCGCAGCCACATCGCAGAATTAGTGTAGGAACTATCGCCAGATCTAACAGAAGTATCAATTCGATCGAGAATCTCATAAGTGGCTATTGAAATTTCTGCCCACTGTAAGCTTTTCTCTGTTAATTCTAAAACTATTTTTCTAGCTCTAGATGCTGCAACTTCAGCCAATCCTAACCAATTAAAATTATCGGGTAGTTTTGTCTTGTTCTCAATAATAGATGTGAGCCACTCTCGTACGATTTCAACATCTTGACAGAGTAAATGATTTAGAAAATCTGTGGCTTTGATGGAATTCATCTGCGATCGTAGTAAAGACTTAGAAAAAATCAGTTATTTTTCATCAATCCTCAGCACCATCGGAAAATTCATCTTCCGCAGAAGTAAAACGATCCAACCAAATTACTAAATCCTCCAGATTCGAGAAATCTAATAACGCTTCACTCAAAGTATCTAACTCCAAAGGTGAGAGTCGGTTAATCCGTTCTAGCAGTGAAGTGGGAAGTTCTCCGAGACTTCGGGAAAGAAGCCGTAAAATGAGGGTTCGAGTTCCCTCCAGACGACCTCGAACTAATCCTTCTTCAAGTCCTTCTTCCCTAGACGTATTCACTACGTTATTCAGGTCGCGATAGTACTTCAAACTATTTTCGTAACTATCCCGTTCTGGAGGAGAAAAGTTAGCAATTTCGGCGACTTCAAAGAGTTGAGAAAAAATCGATTCTTCCAGAGGGTCGGGTGGCTCGCTCAACTCGGGCAAATATCGCAGCAAAAACAGCCACTTATCTAAACGAGTCTCTAACTCTTCAAGAGGTTTCGTGAATTTGGGTAACTCAATATAAACGAAATTAAGTTTGTCGTAAAAGACCTCGCAGTTTTGATTTTTCAACTGTACTGTATGAATGAGGGTCTCTTCATTTTGATGGTCATCAAACACGAAGTCTAAGACACCGACAGTATAGACGGCTTTAAGTCGATAGTCCCAATCTCCTTTCTCAGCTTGCTCTTGAATGGGAAAAGTTGCGTAGTATACGCTCCTATCTTTAAAGAAGTTTTGTTTGGCTTTTTGGATTTCGACGATAAACTTTTCTCCGGTTTCCCCTTCGCAGTAGATATCGAAAATCGCTTTTCGGTCTAGGGTTGTGTTCCCTAAGTTTTCGTTGCGTTTGTAGGTGACATCTCGAATGCGATGGTGAGGGGGAAGGAGGGTATTTAAGAAATCGATGAGTAAGGCTTTATTGGGTTCTGTGCCGAAAACCCGTTTGAAGCCAAAATCGGTGAGGAGATTGATGTAACGCTCTTGGAGGGGGTAAGCCATGAGAAAAACTAGAGCAGTTATGGAGGTGTACTGGTTATCTTACGGGGTAACAAGTTAATTGGAATCTAAGCAGGGTGGGAACTGTGGGAAGTTTGTGTATCTCCCTGTTTACAAAAATTCTATCTCGATCGAAAACCAGATCGATCGATGCTGACTTAATTATCCTCGAGCCTCGCAGTCTCTTACAATAAGGAGGGACTCCAGAACCATCGGGGCAAATGTCAGATACGATCGCATCACCAACTACCCCATCACCGAACGCGACTTCAGACCACCCCTTAGAACGATCGCTCAAACAGTATTTCGGGTACGATCGCTTTCGGGCGGGGCAGCAGGAGATTATCGAACAAGCCCTCTCGAATCGGGATGCCCTCATCGTCATGCCCACCGGTGGGGGAAAGTCTCTGTGCTTCCAGCTTCCGGCACTGCTGCGAGAGGGAGTAACGGTGGTGGTGTCGCCGCTGATTGCCTTGATGCAAGACCAGGTAGAAGCGCTGCAAAATAACGGGATTGGGGCGACGTTTCTCAATAGTACCGTCAGCGGGGCAGAAGTGCGATCGCGGTCTAATGCCATCCTCTCCGGGGAAACCAAACTCCTCTACGTTGCCCCAGAACGGCTGCTGAGCGAAAACTTTCTTCAGTTTCTGATGCAAGTGCGATCGTCGGTGGGGATTGCTGCGTTTGCCATCGACGAAGCCCACTGCGTCTCGGAATGGGGCCACGATTTTCGCCCAGAGTACCGCCAAATGAGACAGTTGCGGCAAAAGTTCCCTCAAGTGCCGATGATGGCGCTGACAGCAACGGCAACCCAACGAGTCCGGGGAGATATCATCGATCAGTTGGCGCTGGCGCAACCCTACATCCACGTTGCCAGTTTCGATCGCCCCAATCTATATTACGAGGTGCGCGGCAAGAACAGTCGCACCTACGTCGAAATCGTCAAACAAATTCAAAAAGGCGGTTCCGGGATTATCTACTGCATGAGTCGCCGTCAGGTGGAAGAGTTGGCGTTCAAACTCCAGCGCGATCGCATTTCGGCATTACCCTACCACGCGGGACTGCCAGACAAAGACCGCAGTGCCAATCAAACCCGGTTCATTCGCGATGACGTGCAGGTGATAGTCGCCACGATTGCTTTTGGCATGGGGATTAACAAGCCGGACGTGCGGTTCGTGATTCACTACGATTTACCCCGAAATTTAGAAGGATACTATCAAGAAGCCGGACGAGCGGGACGGGATAGCGAACCGGCGCGGTGTACCCTGTTTTTGGGCTTCGGCGATGTGAAAAAAATCGAGTGGATTATCGAGCAGAAGGGGGATGAAGGAGAACGCCGCATTGCTTACCAACAGTTGCGTCGCGTCATCGACTACGCCGAAGGAACCGACTGTCGCCGGACGATTCAGTTGAGCTATTTTGGGGAAAGTTTTCCGGGCAACTGCGACAATTGCGATAACTGCAAAGAGACGAGAAATATTGAAGATCGCACCATCGAAGCGATGAAGTTTCTCTCCTGCGTGGCGCGGTGCAAGGAACGCTTCGGCACCAATCATATTATCGACGTCTTGCGCGGTTCCAAGAAGAAGAAAGTTCAGCAATACCAACACGAGAAACTCTCCACATACGGCATCGGACGCGATCGCACGGCGGATGAATGGAAGCTGCTGGCGCGATCGCTTTTGCACCAGGGATTGATGGACGAAGCAACCGACGGCTATTCGGTGTTGAAACTCAATCCTCTCAGTTGGGAGGTGATGCGACGGCAGCGCAAAGTGGAGATGGCGGTTCCGGTGAGGCCTGCAACGGAGGGCAAAAGCGATCGCGATCGTTCTTCTGCC
The DNA here is from genome assembly GCF_015207075.1 of Zarconia navalis LEGE 11467. Lineage (GTDB taxonomy): Bacteria > Cyanobacteriota > Cyanobacteriia > Cyanobacteriales > Geitlerinemataceae > Zarconia > Zarconia navalis. Next base: position 2,138 of record NZ_JADEXN010000189.1, on the reverse strand, counting down.
GATGCGGAGATGTTGCTATTGCGGTTGCGAGGTCTGCGCAAACAAATCGCCGACGAACAATCGGTTCCTCCTTACGTCGTTTTTGCCGATTCGACGCTGCGGTTGATGGCACAAGAACGCCCCGAGTCGTTAATGGAATTTGCCCAACTTTCGGGGGTAGGAAACTACAAACTCGAACACTATGGCGATCGATTTGTCAAGGAAATTCGCGATTACTGTCAAGAGGCGATTTCGGCGACGCTGTTGCAAACCCTCGAATCGTACCAGCAGGGGTTGAGCATTGCTGAAATTGCCGCAGCGCGCGGCTTTAAAGCCAGGACGATCGCGACTCATTTAGCAAAGTTAATCGAGCGCAAACAGCCGATCGATCTCGATCGGTTGGTGGAACCGGAGGTACAGAAAGAAATACGAGAGGCGATCGAAGTTGTGGGAGGAGAAGCCCTGCGACCAATCTACGACCATTTAGGGGAACGCTATAGTTTTGAAGAGATTCGATTGGTAAAAGCGGCAGTTAATGCAAAATTAAAAATTAAGTAAGTATTTAGCATTCAGTCGTCAGCTTATTGTTTGAATATACTCTTTTTAAGGGCGATCGATTTCTCGAATCTTTTCGATCGTTAATCCAGTCATCTGTGCTACTGTTGCTTCGTCTAAAATACCCAACAATTGGCGAGCGATTTCCACCTTCGATTCCTGTTGTCCCTGTTCGAGACCCTGTTCGAGACCTCGTTTCCAACCCGATCGTTCGGCACGGACGAATGCGTTACGCTGGTCGTGGATAAAAATTTCTCGATGTTCCAAATCGGATAATTCTTCTTCGGAAAGGTTGGCAATATTGGCAATCGAAAATGCTTCAGAAATCGCCGTAACTTTTCCAAGAATCGGAGGTATTTCGTTCATCTGTCTCGCCCTTTGAATGAAATACAACCATTTATCGCACAGGGTACGGACTTCTTCTAAGTTTTTCTCGAATTTTGGCAGTTCGACAAAGACGAGTTCTAAATCGTAGATAGGGTAGTCCATCAGGAAGTCTTTTTCTTTGAGGACGAACCAGGAGGTGAATTTTTCCCAATCGGGAAACATGACAAAATCCGTAATTGTTAAGGCAATAACGGGGTTGAGTTCGGTATAGTCTTCTCCTTGTTTGAGTTGCATCGAGTAGGTTTTTGCGGCGTTGTAGAGGATGCGTTTCTCGAAGCCTTCAATGTTGAGGACTTGCATCTCGATGACGACGGTTTTGCCGCTGTTGAGTTGGGCTTTGACATCGAGGTAGGTGTCTTTGAAGCCGCGAATCCTAGGGGCGAGATGGGGGTTGAGAATGGTAAGAAATTCGATGGTGGGTTCGCCGTCGTAGAGAATGGCATTGAGAAAGCTGATGAGAATTTCTTGGCTATCTTGGGAACCGAATATCTTTTTGAAGCCAAAGTCGATTTTGGGGTTGATGAATCTCACGGCGGTGATGGGTTGAGATGGGATAATTTTATTTTACTCATTTATATAATGTATCTAAAGATGGGAAAGATTTTTCGGGTGGGGCTTTCTGTTTTGAGATTTGCCGTTGGATATTGGATTTAACGGCTTACCTTAAAATGATGACTAAGTATGGGAAAGGTGGGCAGTTTTTTCGATGCTGCCAATTCATGATTTACTGAACTGCCCACCCTACAATTAGGAAAATGACATTTTCTCGTCTTCTTCGGGTTTTAAGAAGTTCCAGGCGAAGATAAACGCGGAAATCATCCACGCAACCGGACTGGAAATAATGCCAATTTCGATGAGGGTTAGTAGGATGAATTTGCGTAACTATTCAGGGGGGTAGGGTGTAAACTGGGGAACATCGAAGAGAAGCTCGTGATAGCCGGAGTCGAGATTCCCCCAGAAAACTGGGAAAAAACTCCAGCGAGCGTCAAAGAACTCATATTCCACCTAGAGCAAAGACTGACAACCATAGAAGAGCGGCTGGGACTCAACTCGAAAAACAGTTCCCAGCCGCCATCAAAAGACCCACCCGCTCAGAAGAAGGCGAGCATTGGTTCGACCCAGAGCGGCGACAACTGTGTTGGGCCCACCTGAAACGGGATTTTATTCGCATGTCCGAGCGCTCTGGGGTAGCGGGTGAAATCGGTCAGGCTTTACTC
>NZ_JADEXN010000188.1 GCF_015207075.1 Zarconia navalis LEGE 11467 | reverse complement strand
CTTCTGCGTGGATGTAGCTAATCTCCTTGAGTTTGAGCGCCCCTTCCATGGCGATCGGGTAGTTAATCCCCCGGCCGAGAAAAATGAAATCCGTCGTCTCGCTAAACTCGTGGGCCAATTCCTCGATGCTGGCTTCCTGACTTGCCAAAACCTGCTCGATTTGCATCGGAATCTGCCGCAACCCTTCCAAAATCTCCGCCATTCGCGCCGCCGAGAGGGTTTGTCGCCGATAGGCAATCTCCAGCGCCAGGGCGTAAAATGCCATCAACTGCGCCACAAAGGTTTTCGTCGCCGCCACCCCAATTTCGACCCCAGCGTGGGTATCGATAATATGCGCCACCAACTGCCCCAAAGACGACTCCGGACGGTTGGTAATCCCGAGCAATCGCGGCTCGAAGCGATCGGCACCACCGTCCTCGATCGTATTCGATTTGGCGAACCGACGCTGCTGTTCCATTGCCAGTGCTGCCAGGGTATCGGCCGTTTCACCCGATTGCGTTACGCCGATGGTGAGAGTATGGGCGGTGATCGGCGAGGGGGAATAGCGAAACTCCGAGGCATACTGCACCATCGTCGGAATTTCTGCTAATTGTTCCAGAAGGTACTTACCCACCAGACTGGCGTGCCAACTGGTTCCGCAGGCGAGAATTTGGATGCGATCGAGATTTTCGTAGAGGGTGGGGGGCAAATCCAGCTTGATGGGGGAACCCTCGGAGCGATCGAGATTCCACTCGCTGTCGAGATAGTTCGCCAAACAAGTCCGTACCACTCCCGGCTGTTCGTAAATCTCCTTGAGCATGAAATGCCGGAACCCCTGCTTCTCCACCTGGATCGGACTCCAGTCGATGATGTGGGGGTACTTATTGATGCGCTCTCCGGCAAAGTTATAGACTTCCGCCCCCAAGGGGGTCAGCCGCGCCATCTCGCCGTTATCCAAATGCAGGACGGCATTGGTATAGGGGACGATCGCCGGGGTATCCGAGGCGCAGAAAAACTCCCCTTGCCCGAATCCGATCGCTAGGGGGGCCTGCTGGCGGGCAACGATTAGTTCGTCGGGATAGTCGGCGCAAATAACGGCGATCGCAAATGCTCCTTCGAGGCGATTCACCACTTGCCCGACGGCATCGAGTAACGGGGAAAACGAATCGGTTTCCCCGTGGGAGAGAACATGGGCGAGCAAATGGGGAATGACTTCCGTATCCGTCTGCGATCGAAACTCGTATCCTTTCTCTTTCAATTCCGATCGCAGTTCTCGATAGTTTTCGATGATGCCGTTTTGCACCACCGCCACCCGTCCCACTCCATCCATATGTGGGTGGGCGTTGTGTTCCTCGGGTTTGCCGTGGGTAGCCCAGCGGGTATGTCCGATGCCGATGCGATCGGGATTGTCTGCACCGTCGAGTTTCCGGCGCAAGTTGTGCAGCTTGCCTTTCGATCGCACGCAGTGAACTTCCCCCTCTCCCACCGTGGCAATCCCAGCCGAATCGTAGCCCCGATACTCCAGCTTCTCCAGCCCGTCGAGCAAAATCTCACTGGCCGCTCTCATGCCGATATAGCCAACAATTCCGCACATTCACGCCACCATCCCGATCTTTACAAGAATTTACCCTCAAGGACACCGAATCCCATTCCGGCAAGTTAGCAAAACTTCTGGCTAGATGCAAGGGACGGGGAGATGAAGAGGCGTAGAAATATTAGAAACATTGAGTTTCTCGATCGCAATGGGGACAGCCTTCGATCGATTGCATTGAAAAGTGATACGATCGGACGATATTTATATTATTTTGTATCTTTTCTCTCAGAATTTGCAAAAAAGCTAGAGTCGCTTCCAGAATTTATACGACCGAAAAAAACTGAGATTGCAAAGGTAATATATAACGAAGGTTGGGGGGAGACCCCACACCCCCTGCGGAAAAGCGATCTCGTTTCGGGGACGATATATCCTGCTGCGCATCGAGACCCCGCAGTCAGTGACTCTGCTGCGGTTGCGTACGGGTGAGGTCTTCCCAGATCTTTGGGGGGCCCATTCGTGGGACGTTGACTCTTTCTAAGATTTGCTCCGAGCAATTTGTCGGGTTTTCTGTCGGCGCTCGAACGCTTTGCCTAACGCACCGACAGCAAGTGCGCCGAGAATCGAAACTCCCGGCTCGGGAACGTTGGCTGGTTCGTGCACGGCGTTGAATGCCGCTTTACCGATAATCTGCTGGGTGGCGGAGGTGGGGTGAATGGCATCCCAGACAAGGTACTCGTTAGGATTATTGCAAACCACCAACGGTACGACACTCGCCAAACAGGACTCGGTAACATTGGTAAAGCCGAATTGAGCGGGGTTGGCAATGGCTTGGGTAAAGATAGAATTGATGTCTAAAAGCGTGAGTTCCACTTCTGGGGCGAGGGTTTGGTCTAAAGCGTTGACGGTATCGAGCAAACTTGCGTTGTGGGCTTGCGTGAGGGCGTTCAGTCCGGCGGAAACGACGGGATCGCCATTGGTTAAGGGTAGCAAACCCAGGGAAGGCAGGTTCGCAACGAGGATATTTTGCGCCCCAACACCAGCGAGGGCTTCGATGGCTGTTGATAGATTGGAAACCGGCGTACTCGGATCGGTGAAGTTATTGAACAGGTAATCGTTTGCTCCCGCCCAGATTGTATACAAGGCATCGGGATCGGCATTTTGTCCGGCGGCTTGCAGACCCCCGAGAAACGTATTGACCTGCCCCAAAACACCGGGAACGGGTACTTGAACGGGGGGATCGTCGATGACAAAAATTGCCTCGAGTCCCGTCACTGCACCGCCAATCGCAAAATTAGTATTCTGGTTGGGGGTTAATCCCAAATCTGTGGCGAGAAACTCAACCCAAATCGGGCCGTTGGAAAAATGCCCGTCGAAGTAAGGCGGACTGGGGGGAATTTGCCCGCCCGTTCCAGCAAATGCATTGCCGGTATCGGACAAGCTATCGCCAAAGACATAAATCTCGCTAAACAAATCCGCTGCTGTTGCCATTGAGGGATAGACAAAGGCAGATAAAACAACACTTGCCATCCAGAAGGAATTTTTCATCATCGACTCCTGAGCTGTTAAAATCTAAAAATACACGTACTTACGTATATTTTTATTGAAATACGTAAGTATATTTGTACGTGTTTATTTTTGGAATAGCAAGAGTTCGGGCACAATTCGATAATAAATTTACAAAATCTTAAAAAACGAATAACTGACGCGAAGCCTATCGGTAGAAAAAACGAACATCGAAATAAATTCTCGCGACGCAGTATATCAATTTAAAGCCATTTTGGCTGTTTCACAAGTGGTTTCGTATTCGATTTTAAATTGAATGCGATGTTCTTTAGTGTATATTTTTATTGTTTTTTAGCTTGTTCTGAGGTTAAACTTTATCTGAAAATTGATGTCGAAATCGATCGAAGTCGAAAATGTTTGAATGAGGACGAGCGCTCTTGTAAAATAGAAATTTCGAGATATCGTTTTTTATTTCAACGATCGAAAAACTGTGACGATCGCTACACAGTGTCGTCACACTTTGCAAACGTTCAATTCGTCAGTCCAGTGCCCCCATGAACGATCCGACATCTATCGATCGAATCAGCGTCGAAGAATTAGCCGTGCGGCTGGCATCAGAACCGAACAACTCCCGACAGCTCATCGACGTGCGAGAACCCCATGAAGTTGAAATTGCCTCTCTTGACGGCTTCGAGAACCTACCGCTGAGCGAAGCCGAACAATGGACCGCCACCATCCGCGATCGCTTCGATCCGAATACAGAAACATTGGTACTATGCCACCACGGAATGCGATCGGCACAAATGTGCCACTGGCTGGTCAGTCAGGGATTTTCTCAGGTGTATAACATCGAAGGAGGCATCGATGCTTATTCGATCGTCGTCGATCGTTCGGTTCCCCGTTATTAGATGCGGGCTTTGCAATTCAATAAAGTAACCCACTCGGACGTTGAAAGCTAGTAGGGGTAAACGGCCGTTTACCCCTACGGTAGGTCTGTTATATTCGGGCACATCTCTAACTCGAGACCGCTGTCGGGGCGATCGCTAGAGTTGATAAAGTTCCCCAAACTTCGTCCGAATGTAGCTCACGAACGGATCGATACTCAAAGAACGACCGGTGACCCGTTCGACGAGTTCCGTCGCCGTATACTTCATACCATGTTGGTAGATATTGTCTCGGAACCAGTGGTGCAGGGTCTCAAATTGACCGCATTGGAGTTCGCTCTCGATTTGGGGATGGGTTGTGAGGGCGGTTTCGTAAAGCTGAGCGCTCATCAGGTTGCCCAAAGTATAGCCCTGGAACATGCCCCCGATGGTGCCGCAGTACCAATGTACGTCTTGCATTACCCCTTCAGCGTCATTTTGGGGGACGATACCCAAATCGCTTTGGTAGCGTTCGTTCCAAGCCTGGGGTAAATCTTGAACCGACAGCTTTCCTTCGAGCATTTCCAGCTCTAGCTCGAAGCGAATCATAATATGGAGATTGTAGGTCACCTCATCGGCATCGGTACGGATAGGCGATCGCGCCACCTTATTAATCCCTCGATAAAACTCCGATAGAGATAGGTTTCCCAATTGTCTGCGAAATACGCTCTGGAGTTGGGGATAGAAATACTCCCAAAACCCGCGAGAACGGGCGACGCAGTTTTCCCAAAGTCGTGCTTGGGCTTCGTGCATCCCCGCCGAAACCCCGTCAGCCAGGGGAGTTCCTTCCAGTTCGGGATCGATGCCCTGTTCGTACAGTGCGTGACCCATTTCATGAAACGTGCTAAACAATCCCTGGTTGAGATCGTCGGGATAGATACGGGTGGTGAACCGAACGTCGTCGATGGAAAAACTGGTGGTAAACGGGTGGGGGGAGCAATCTTGGCGACCGCGCCCGAAGTCATATCCCATGCGGGCGATGGCTTGGCGACAGAACTCGAGTTGCTGTGCTTCGTCGAAGGATTGGTGCAATGCCGAGTCGTCGGTGGGAGCGGCGGCAACGATCGCATTTAGCATGGGAATAAGCTGTTGGCGAAGCTGAGCGAACAACTCTTGAGTCATCGCCGTCGTCATGCCGTAATCCGCGCGATCGATTAGGGGGTCGGCAATGCGGTCGGCATTGGGAAAAAAGCCAGCGTACTTGCGGCTGAGATCCAAGGTTTTTTCTAAATACGGCCGTACCGCTGCAAAATTGTTCTCCGGTCGGGCTTTGGTCCACACTTCATAGCATTGTGCCTGGTGCAGCGAGAGTTCGGCCATGAAGGATGCCGGAACTTGCATCGCTTGTTCGTAGTTGCGTCGAGCGAGGCGAATCAGGCTGGCATCTTTCGAGCTGTAGGGGAGATCTTTTTCGTAGTACCGCAGATCTTCGAGTAGCCGTCCGAGTTCTGGAGCGGTCATTTTTTGGTGCGCAATTTGCCGTAGGGTGGCGATCTGCCGTCCTCGTGCCGATGCGCCTCCGGGTGGCATATAAGTGGTCTGGTCCCAATCTAGGAGAGCAGCAGCAGCATCAAGGTCTTTAATTTGGGCTAAATGGGATGTTAATTCTTGAAATTTTGGTTCGATTTTCTCGAGCGTTTGCATGACTTGGTGTTTGATAATGAGGCAATGCGCAACCTGATGACGGGAAAAATACCAACCGTATCCTTTACCCACATTTGTACGAAATTTTGCCAGTGGTTGGCAAATTTCAGTAAAGGAGGTTTCGCGATCTCTTTCCCCCGATTTGGACGCTACACCCTTCCATCATATTCCCACCGTCGTGAGGATTGACTCGAACCCAAAGAGTCCAGAATTTAGACAGTTAACAACGGCGGATTCACGGCCAAACAGAAACAAGCCCAGAGCGCTACCTTATCAAAACGTGACCCGATGGATTAAGATGACCGAATAGATGGATTTTATTGGTCTTTGCTGAATGCGAGCGAGTATATCATATCCGGTCGAGAGATGCTACGATCTCGCCCTCGATCGACCAACTAAATGGTTAAGTTTTTGCCCGATTTCAGCACGATCGAGCGGTTAATGAATTCAAAGGTTATTGCTTCGATATCTCTGAAGAAAATTATTATTTTGGCGATCGTACTTGGGGTTTTCTTGAGATTTTACAATCTCGATCGTAAAGTCTATTGGTACGACGAAACGATGACTTCTTTGCGAATTTCTGGTTATACGAAAAGCGAACTGGTAGATCTCGTCTATACTGGAGAGCCAATTGCGATCGGAACCTTTAGAAATACCTATCAATATCCCAATCCGAGTCGAGACTTAAACGATACCATAAAAGCTCTCGCCCAACATCCAGAACATTCTCCTCTCTACTACCTCCTCGCTCGATTTTGGTTGCAGGTTTTCGAGCCATCGGTGGCGACAATTCGCAGCTTATCGGTTTTGATAAGTTTGTTGGTTTTTCCTTGTGCTTATTGGTTGGGAAAAGAGCTATTCGATAACCCGATCGCACCGGGGTTGAGTGTGGCGATCGTTGCGATTTCTCCCTTTCATATTCTTTACGCTCAAGAAGCTCGAGAATATAGCCTCTGGACGGTGGCAATTTTACTCTCTTGTGGGGCAATACTGAGGGCATTGCGACTATCTAGAGCCAACCCCTTTGAAATGAATTGGAATGTTAATTTAATTTTGAACTGGGGAATTTATGCCCTAACTGTTGCCTTGGGTCTGTACGTACATCCTTTTTCTGCATTAGTCTTCATCGGGCACGGAATCTACATCGCGATCCTGGAAGGATGGCATAAAAAGCGAATTATATTTGCTTATCTTCTTGCCTCATTTTCGGGATTATTATTATTTTTGCCTTGGCTATATATTGTTGTTTCCAACTTTTCATACTTTATAAAAAATACAATTTCAACCACCAACCCTCGAGAAAATCTGCATTTAATTTGGGGTTTAAATTTAAGTCGAATTTTTTTTGATGTCAATCAAGGGACAAGTTTAATTAATCCATTATTATACCTAATTGTTGGGTTGTTTTTCTATAGTATTTATAGTCTGTGCCGAAATACTCGATCGCAAACTTGGCTCTTCGTTCTTCTGTTGATGGGTGTCACCGGACTGGCTCTGATTGGTCCCGATCTTTTAGTGGGCGGACGCCGATCGAATAACTTACGATATGCCATCCCCTGCGTGTTGGGAATTCAGCTTGCTGTGGCTTATTTATTTGCCACGCAATTGACAAAGCTTCCGCAACCTAAATCTAAGGGACGGTACTGGCGTTTCGGATTAATCGGCTTACTCTTTGTTGGTTTTATTTCGAGTGCTGTCAGTTCTCAATTTGAAGTTTGGTGGCATAAAAGCTATGCCAAGAGTCGATACAATCCCGCCATTTCTCGCATTGTCAACCAAGCCGAAAATTCGATCGTCATCAGCGATGACGTTCCCGGAGGATTGCTGTCTTTTAGTCATTTATTGGAGCCAGACGTACAGTTTTTATTTCTCCGACCAGCGGCAACTCCAGAGATTCCTACCGGATTTAGTAAGGTCTATTTATATCGCCCTTCAGAAGAGTTGAAACAGCGCGTTCGGGATGCAGGAAATGGAAAGATAGAACGAGCCTATAAAGGATGGTTGTGGCAGCTCGATCGTTAAGAAATGACCGATCGCGTCAAATAAGCGATCGCAATTTGCCATGATTTGAGCCAGTGTGAGGTAACGGCAAAATTCAAATAAAACCAGCGGATCTCAAATCAGGAGATTGTGTGAAGATGGTAACCGATCTCGATCGACAATTTCACAATCGTAAAAGTTAAAAACGCCAACATTGGCGACATCTAAAATTAGATATCCCAATTCATCTCCCCATCTTCTTTGGCGGGTCAGATAATAGAAGTTTCAATCGAAGTCGTCATAACGGCGAAAGCGACTATGCAATGCGACAATTCCCAAAATCTGCTACCCGCTTTAGAGCAGGCACTCGATCCCAACCCTCTCATCATCCGTTCGGATCTGCGATTGAATGAAGCAATCGCCCAGATGAGTCAAAGTTCAGATCGATCGCCACACCCATCACAAGCCTCACCTCGTCGTGCCAGTTGCATTTTGGCGATCGAAAATTCGCACTTAGCGGGTGTATTAACCGAGCGAGATATCGTCAGACTGACCGCCGAGAGTCAAAATCTAGACGACCTAACGGTGGCACAGGTGATGACGCGGCAGGTTGTGACCTTAAAGCTCTCGGACAGCCTCGATTTGACCGACGCGCTCCAACTTCTGCGCCGATACCGCATTCGGCACCTACCCGTCGTCGACGATCGCCATTATCCCATCGGCATCGTAACCACCGAAAGTATTCGCCGAGCGCTCCAACCGAGCAATCTCCTGAAGTTTTGGAGTGCAAAAGATGTGATGAGCGAACAAGTCATCTGCGCTCCACCCACCGCATCGCTATTGTCTATTTCCCAACTGACCATCGAGCATCGAGTCAGTTGCGCGGTGATTGCCGAGGCGCATCCTGTACTCAACGGGGAAGAAAATGCAACCCAATGGCGACCGGTGGGCATTATTACCGAGCGAGATATCGTTCAATTTGGGCTTCTCAAACTCGATTTAGCCAACACTCAAGCGCAACAGGTGATGAGCGCGCCGTTGGTTTGTCTGAGTCCGATGGATTCGTTATGGACGGTTCAGCAACAAATGCAGCAGTTGCGCGTCCGTCGGCTGGTGGTCACTGGCACCCAAGGGGAATTGCGAGGTATCGTCACCCAGACGAGTCTGTTGCAAGCTCTCGATCCGACGGAATCCTATCGGGTGATTGAGAC
>NZ_JADEXN010000187.1 GCF_015207075.1 Zarconia navalis LEGE 11467 | reverse complement strand
TGCTCTCGCCATTGATTCCAAATATTGACGCCTTCTTTCAGGATCGCCAGATGTTGCGGTGATGCCATCGAGGCTGAGTATGACTTACACTTTGCTGAAATCTCGATTTTGGGTGGCTGTTGTTGCGGACGTTGAGGAGATATGGAATCGCGACCATTGTATCACGATCGCGACCGATGCTTTGTTATCTCAGATCGTCGATCGGGAACAAGAGCCACAGGGGGACGTTCGTCCCACAAGCACCCCAGATCGGATTAATATAAGTTTATCAAAATATATGAAGCAACCTTAATCTAAAATATCGTGACGACTCAACAAGTAATAGAGACCAATGCCATCAAAAAACAGTTTTGGCAGTGGCAAGGTCATAAAATTCAATATGCCGCGATCGGAACCGGTCAACCCTTAGTCCTAATTCACGGTTTCGGTGCTTCCATCGGACACTGGCGCAAAAATATTCCCGTACTGGCACAAGCGGGTTACCAAGTCTTTGCCTTAGACTTACTCGGTTTCGGAGGGTCTGATAAAGCGCCTATTTCCTATAGCCTAGAACTATGGCAGTCCTTACTTCAAGAGTTCTGGGCAACCCACATCAATCGACCCACGGTTTGGATTGGCAACTCCATCGGGGCATTGCTGGCTTTGATGATGGCCGCCCACCACGGGGAAATGACGGCTGGTGCAGTGCTGCTCAACTGTGCTGGCGGCCTTAACCATCGACCGGAAGAACTCACCTTTCCTCTGCGATGGGTTATGGGGTCTTTTACAAAACTGATTGCCTCTAAGTCGATCGGACCGTTTTTGTTCGATCGTATCCGCGCCAAACACCGTATTCGTCGCACCTTATACCAGGTGTACCGCAATCGCGGGGCCGTGACAGACGAACTAGTGGAGTTGCTCTATCGACCCTCTTGCGATGCGGGCGCGGGGCAGGTTTTTGCTTCTATCCTCACCGCTCCCGCTGGACCTTCCCCAGCTCAGTTACTGCCGCAGGTTCGATGCCCGCTACTGGTTTTGTGGGGAGAAAACGATCCTTGGACTCCAGTCAAAGGAGGGCAAATCTTTCAGCAAACCCACTCGTCTGCGTCGATCGAGTTTATCTCTATTCCCAATGCCGGTCATTGCCCTCACGACGAGCATCCCGAGATCGTTAATTCTCACGTTCTACACTGGCTCGAAGGGCACTCAGCTCTCTTTCAACAGCAGAGCAAATGAAGCACTCCGACGTGCGACCTATGTCTTCCCATGTCTTCCCATCCATGACGGGGTTTGACCCCATAACCTATTCGAGTGGGCTATGGGATAGAATCTAATTCTTCTGTGATTGAGAGTCCTATATCCGTTCACAGCGTCCCACCTCTAATAGAGCGAGCGAGTTTTGCTTCCCCAAGACTCTTAAAACAGTACTCCCAGGTGCTAGACCTGGGAGATAGCGATGGTGCTAGGCGCACATTGTAGGTTCTGTCTCTCGCAATACTGGATACGTACAAATCGAATATATTGGCATTAGGCGTTAAGAACTGGATTCTTTCGCTTTTCTTTGCACTAACATCAACAGTACGTGGATTGCGAGCAAGTAACCTGTTGCTAAGATAGGAATGATTAGGGGCATATCGTGAAAACTCATAGGACGGCCAGAAGGAAAGCAGAGGACGGTCGAAATAACCAATAACGATGTCTCAGCACCCCCACCCACAATCGGGAGATCGGATGCCGATCGAAATAAGTACTGCAGGGATCGTTACGTTCCCTTACTTACGGACAGTTCTTGTGGAGATTCCTAAGAATTTGCCAAGTGCCGACGGAACTGAAATCAGAACTTCAGTTTCGACTTTGGCTACCTCACCAGCCGATCGGCAAAACCATTACCGTCTCTCTAAGGGATCTCGAGTTAGCTCTCAGAAATCGAGCCGCTCTCATTACCAGATCTTTGTTCCCAAAAGAGACTGTAGGTGCTTTCAGGAAGCTCCCCACAATATTTATTCGCGTTGTATGTATGGAATTATTACAATCCTTACAATCAAGTCTAGCACAAGACTCTGGAGTTTTTGAGAAGTCAAGGCATAAGACTTCACAATTCTTTACTTTTTCGAAAATCTCTGCGCAAACCCAGCAGAAAAGCCATTCGTATCTTAGAGGAGTTTGCCGGGGGAGTCTAGCTATTCATGCCATTGATATTAACCCTGATGACATTAACGTCAAGATGTATTAATGTGCCCGATCGATCTTAAATCGACTTGAGAATTTCCGCCGGTGAGTTCGTACCGTGCTAGTACTCCATCACACTGGTTTTGACTAGGTAGGAGGTCGGGGGGAACCAGGTGCGGGATTACCCCGATCGAATAACCGGTCCTAATTTCTGTGGCAGACTACTAGCTTGTAGCTTGAATTTCAACCCCTCGATCGGCGCGAACTCAACAGAATTCACCCGCCAGATTATCCGCATAACTTCCCTACTCGAAGCGGTTCGCTTAGAATAGATACAAGATATGTAAAATTTCGTAACTTTACGCCCGAGTCGGCTGACCCATGACCTTAGCTACCTCTCTTTTTGCGCCGATTGAAGAAGACCTGCAAGTTTTAACCCAAAACTTGAAGCAACTTGTCGGCGCGCGTCACCCCATCCTATTCGCGGCAGCCGAACATTTGTTCGAGGCAGGGGGAAAACGAGTCAGACCCGCAATCGTACTGTCGATCTCCCGTGCGACGATGCCCGATCGGGAAATTACCCCGCGCCACCGTCGCTTGGCTGAGATTACAGAAATGATTCATACTGCGAGTTTAGTACATGATGATGTCGTGGATGAATCTCAAGTGCGGCGAGGTTTGCCAACTGTTCACAGCAACTTCGGCAATCGAATCGCGGTTCTTGCGGGAGACTTTTTATTTGCACAATCCTCTTGGTATTTGGCCAACCTCGATAGTTTGGAAGTGGTCAAGTTACTCTCAGAGGTGATTAAGGATTTTGCCGAAGGTGAAATTCGCCAAAGCCTGAGTCAGTTTGATGCTGACTTATCCATCGATGCCTACTTAGACAAAAGTTATTATAAGACTGCTTCCCTAATTGCAAATAGCAGTAAAGCGGCAGGGATTTTGAGTGGAGTCAGCGATGACATCGCCCAAGATTTGTATGCTTACGGTCGTCACTTGGGATTAGCATTCCAAATTGTCGATGATATTTTAGACTACACCAGCTCCACAGAAACCCTTGGGAAACCGGCTTTTGCGGATCTGCGCAGTGGGAATCTAACAGCTCCGGTTCTCTACGCTTTAGAAGAGCAACCCTCCTTAGAAACGCTAATTGCGCGAGAATTTACCGAAGCGGGAGACTTAGAAAAAGCGATCGCCATTATCGAAGAGAGTCGGGGAATCGAGCGATCGCGCGAACTCGCGACCCAGCAAGCCCAGCTTGCCGTGACCAAACTCGATGGACTGCCGAAATGTTCGCACCGACGAATGTTAACCGGGTTAGCCGATTACGTCCTCAATCGCCTTTACTAAATTTCTCAGTCTGCCGAGTTTGACATTGGGAGAGTGAGGCATCACCCAATCGAGGCAAGATGATTGAGAATGAGGCATCCAGGCAATCTCGACCGGGAACGAGCTAGCTCGTTCTCCCGAACCCAATGCCTAGAAACTATCGTACGACTGAGTCGTTACGATTTCCCCACACTCAACTTCACCGCGAACGGCATTGTCTGTAGTTCAAGCCATGTTGGGTGGAATCCGAGATCCGGTGGCCCCGAGTTTTTGCTGAAGCTGGATTTGAATCAAGCGTTGCAAATCCGATCGCTTAACTTCAGTTCCCTTATCCCCATTACCTGGAATATCAAAAAAAATGGTGCTATCTACATTTTCCAGCGCCACCATTTGAAACAAAATATGAGTAACAGGCAGTGCAACCGCGACTAGGTTAGGATTTAAAGGGGTGCGAACGCTCGCCTTTGCATCTTCTAAAGTTGAGAAAGCGTAAATCGCCTTTTTTTCTCGATCGGGTTGGGCGCGATTACTTAAGGTAGTCAGTACCCAGTCTTGGTTTAGAGTTTGCAAAATATAGTATTGGGCATGACTGAGTTGACCGGCGATTGCTTTGAGTACGGGAGCGATCGTCTGGATAATACGAGGAGTTGTGCCGTCTTGGGGGGCATTCTCAATGAGGACTCGAATTTGTGCATCTACATTCATTTTCGACGTGCTGGAGCAACTGGGATTAATTTGAGTGTAGCGGTTTAGGGAAACTTACAGCCGGGCAGTCAAGAAATGCTGGCGGGGAAAAACCGACCGGGGATGATGGATTTTATTTAAAGCGAAGCCATTGCTTTGTCTCGGGATTCAACCGAATACAAATAACATTTGACCAGATCGACACAGGGTACATCGAGAATACATCAACAGACATTCAACCTCTCGGTTTGTCGCTCGCCCCGAGTCGCTACAGCGAAATCTCTCGATCGGGTTGGCGTAAGCATCTACAAAGACCACAGACATTCGTAATCGCTCGTTCCCAATTTCCCCGAACACTACTGAGGCTGATTTGATTGAAGTTATGCTAGGGTCTATGTTGACAGCAAGCCAGCATGAGGCAATTCGCCAAAGCGAAGAAGCCACATTTCAACTAGTGTTTGACGAACTCAGACACTCGACAAGTGCCTCCGAGCAAAATTGTCAGGATGTCGCCACGCGGCTATCAGCAGAAGTTGCTCGCACTTGTACTCAAAGCGAGCGCATTCGCTCGTCGGGCAAATTAGAAGCTTGGGCGACCGAACTGGCGCGACATCGCCTCAAACAATGCCTGGACTATTACCAACTCGGTTCCCTTCGCGGGCGAGTGGAACTCCATGGTACTCTCAGCGCGATCGTCTATCGCTATATTTCACCATCTCACACGCAATCGAGCTATCAAGCACGAGTGCTCCTGATCGAAGACTTCCTGCAAACCTTTTATGCAGAAGCGCTCAATGCCCTGCGACGGGAAGCCGAACTGAGTGCGACATATTCTCCGAAAACCCTTTTGGAGGTGTCGGAATATATGTCGTTTACCGAACGTTACGGCAAGCGTCGCATTTCTCTGCCTCGGGGTCGCAGCCAACAACTGATTATCTTACGCGCGCAAACCTTTTCTAAGCAACAGCCCCCGGAAACAAGCATCGATATGGATCGCGCGGCAGAAGGGACGATGTCCGATAGCGATACCCATCGCGATGATGCGTCGGTCGGGCAAGTGCGCGAACAGATCGTCTCTCAAGAACCCGACCCCGGTGCTGACTTGCTGCGTCAAACAGTGATTCGGGAACTGATTGCTTATTTAGACGAGCAGGAGCAAAGCCTGTGTGCGGACTATTTCGTTCTTCGCTTGCAGGATTTACCGACTCACGAAATTGAAACGATTCTCAGCATTACTCCCCGCCAGCGAGATTACTTACAACAGCGCTTTCGCTACCACCTAACTCGATTTGCTCTTTCTCATCATTGGGAATTGGTGCATGAATGGTTGGAGGTCGATCTCGATCGAAATTTGGGGCTGACACCGAGTCAGTGGGAAGAATTACACGAAAAGATGAGTTCCGAACAAGTGGAATTACTGACACTCAAATGCCAAAAACTCCCCGACTCTGAAATCTCGCGGAGATTGGGATGTACGCCATCCCAGCTCAAAAAGCGGTGGTTTAAACTACTCAAATACGTGTGGGAGCTACGCAACCAACCCTAACGATTGCGATAACTGTCCGGAGAAGGTGTATCTACTAATGAATAATGACATGAATAGAGACGACGAAAGCCGTTTCTTGGCTTGGCTGAATCGAGAGTCTGTGGAAAGCGAAATCCCCTCAACCGAGATAGGGAGAGAGCACCATCGGTGCGAAGCTCGTTCCCCCGACTTCGATCCGGAGGAGATAGCAAACCTTGGGAAAGAAGAGTTAGACCCCCTTAACTCAGAGCAATCTTCTCTCGATGCACAATTCAACGAACAAGAAGAGTTACTGACGCATCCAGACAGTCAATCCAATCATTTAGGAGAAATACCAACCGTGCAACACCGTTTTGAAGCGTTAATCAAGCGCCGACTCCAAACAGAAATTCAAAAAGCCCCTCCTTTGTTTCCATGGGAAACTGAGGTGCGCGACTACAGCACCGATACTTTCGACGAGCTAGTGACCGTCGGAGTTCCCAGTCGGCTGTGGACAACTCAGCTCAAAAATCTTCAACTTCCAGTGGCCTTACCCGAAACGCTGTTAAAGTCACTACTGGCTCGGTGTCAAGAGGTCGTGAATGCCTCGGTTCGGGAAGGCGAAAAATGGGTGCGAGCGGTGGAAGAACTCTTTCCCGATCGCTCCTCGGAACTCTACGAACTCGCTGGGATGGTGGCAATGGGACCCGTTCGTTTTGGCGGCGGCGAACAAGAGAGTCATCCGTTAGCTTACGAAGTCGCAACCCCAAAACAGCAAATGGTTTTGTCGTTGATGGCAGCTCGAGAAATTTTGAAGACGCTTAAGCTGAGAGTTTCTGCCAGCGAGCCTAGATCGACCCGAGAATGGTTGACAGAGGCGGGGGTACTAACCCTCGAAGCTGAATATCAACCAGACCGTTGGTTGGGTAAGTTGCGAGTTCAAGTTCATCTCCCAGAAGGGGGAAGTTTGCAGTTCAAGGGCGCGGGCGCTCTGGCAACAGCCCAACGTACCGATGCAGGTTCTTTGAGCGTCGAGCTATTTGACGTGCAGCCCCAGCAAACTTATACCTTAGAAGTGACCTTGGACGATCGAGAGCATTCTCCATTTACTTTTGTCATCTGCCCGAGTGCGTAACAACTCGGAAGCGGGGGAGTCGGAGTATTTTGCGGTATAGGACTGGGACTCTTTCTCTCCCTCTATTTTTAGCAATCGGAATTCAGTTTACACATCCGGATTCAATCGTTTGGCAACCCAATTCATAATCCCACTGAGAATGGCTCCAGCCATCAGCAAACCGAGAGCGGGATTAAAAACGGGTTGCCACAGTTTTAGCCAAAGTTCCCATCCGAGGGATATACCTGTCGATTTTCCCAGAACGGCGATCGCAAACCACCCAAAAATTAGAAAGACAAAGAATACATCAGCGACCAAAATTCGATTTAACCACTTTGTAAATTGTTCTTTCATTTTTTATAACTTCGTTTAAAGATTAGAGATTCACTTTAGATGTATTAGTTTTTATAGCGTTTCTGATAATATCATATTAGCGGCAAATCAAATCCTATATTAAATCCTATATTCCGCCAATTTAACTGGCACATTAAGTATGTATTGCAAACTACATTGTATCTTGCGACCTCCACATCACATACAATATTTCAATCTTTTTTGAAGTCAATAATGATTTGTAAGAAAACGATCGAGCCAACAATGCAAACGCCGAAACGCAATTTTATCTAGCGTCATTATCGCAATTAATACCGAATCCGCGGATCGATGTAAGCATTTAAAATATCGATCGCAATACTCGCCACCACGACGATCGCCGCAAAAAAGATCGTCACGCCCTGAACGGTAGGATAATCCCGAGAGGAAATCGCCTCGTACAAGCGGCTTGCCAAACCCGGCCAGGAAAATGTCACCTCCGTTAAAATCGCTCCCCCCAACAGAGAAGCAAAGGTGAGTCCCAAGACCGTAATCACCGGAATCATGGCATTTTTCAGGGCGTGGGCGACTAAAATTCGCCCTTCGGAAATGCCCCTGGCCCTTGCAGCTTCGACGTAATCGCTTTGCAGGGTTTGCTTGAGGTTTACCCGGACGATGCGCTCGAAAATCCCACTGAGCAAAATCCCCAAAGTGAGGCTGGGCAGGGCTAGATAGTGAAGGGCAGCAAAAAACTGGTTGAGATTTCCGGCAAGCAAACTATCGAGGGTATACAATCCCGTCAACCCGGTCGGAGTCGGTAGGGTCAGGGGGTAGCGAGTGCCCAGGGGAAACCAGCCCAACTGGACGGCAAAAATCAGTTGCAACACCATTCCCATCCAAAACATCGGCACGGAGTAGGTAATGATGCCGAACAGCCGACCGCCAACGTCGATCGCCGTATTAGGTCTCGAAGCCGCCAGAGAACCGACGCAAATGCCCACGACGATCGCGACGAGCATACTACACACTGCCAATTCTGCCGTGGCCGGGAAAAAGTTTTGAATAATCTCCCAGACATCTTGTCCCCGACTGGTCGCCGATTCACCGAGATCGAAGCGCAGTAGTTGCCCCATATAGTTGAGATATTGTTCCCAAAGCGACCCGGCCAGTCCCAACTGTTGCCGCAGTTCTTCTTTAAACGCTTCGGGGGCGCGAGGGCCTAAGATGGCATCGACGGGATCGCCGGGGGTTGCCCGCAGCAGCAAAAACACCGAGGTGGTAATCGTCCACAGCATCAGAGGGGCGAGCAGCACTCGGGTGAAGATATAGTATTGTAGGGCTTTCGATCGAGACATGAAATTGAGGCTCAATAGCGATCCGGGTTCGGTTTTCAATCCTACCGCGAACCGATCGATCGACGAACCGACACTAAAGAGTGAGACTCAATGTCGGGGCGAAACGGATTCAACCAGCGATCGCTGTGCTGATGGTATTGGCAATAACCCATCGGGCAAGAAACGAGAACCCAACACCAGAAAAGTTAAGCCTGCTGTCATGGCAAGCGCGCCGACAGAAAACCCCGTCAGCCAACGGATTCGACCGTAAAGCTTCTGAATTTCGAGATTCTGAGTTTCTAGCTTGGCTAGGGCGCTTTGGGTTAAGGCGTTGGGAGGTGGTAGAGTATTGGGC
>NZ_JADEXN010000003.1 GCF_015207075.1 Zarconia navalis LEGE 11467 | reverse complement strand
ATACAACAAACTCGCCCCCCGGCAACGGTTGGTGTGAGGATCTAGCCACAAATCCAGAACGAACGCTCGCGATAGCACTTGAATGTTTTTGCGTCGGCATACTTGCTGGCTGAGGATGCTGACGATCTCCCGACCGGTGGTATCGGCGGCATGGAGGACTCGCCGTCGCGAGTGAGCGGCTTCGAGAGTCAGGGCGAGGTCTTTGCCGTGGCGATCGAATGCTACTCCCAAGTCGATGAGCGATCGAATGCAGTCTGGGGCTTCAGAAGCCAAAAATTCCACTGCTCCCACATCGCACAAGCCCGCACCGGCTTTGAGGGTATCTTCGACATGGAGTGTGGGAGAATCTTCGGGAGCAACGGCCGCCGCAATTCCACCCTGAGCCCAATCGCTGGCAGACAGGGGCAACTCATCTTTGGTGACTAAGCCGATTTGCAGAGATTCGGGCAAACAAAGTGCGGCGTATAAACCTGCAGCTCCCGCACCGACCACCAAAACGTCAAATCGATCTCGCAATGCTGTTTCCGGGTGCGGCATGGAATCGCAATCCAACGCTGACGAATTTACCACTCAGAAATTGCCCCTCACTCTACGGGTCGCACCTTAATCTTTGCATTACATTTAAGCATAGTTTGCCGATCGCAACACGGGAGATGGGGGAGCTTACAAGTGTAGGTTTTTTAGATTCCGGTGGATGTGAGCTGGGGGCACAACGACCGGCGAGTGCGACCGGGGGAGAGCGCGCCCCTTAGAATGTCGTTAGACTCCAATGCTCGATCGCACCAATTGTGAAAAGCATTCTCTTGTAAGAGATGGGGGATGGGGAGATAAGTAGAACAACGACTCGCTAATTGTTCGTTCGTTTACTCTTCCTCAGCTCGCCTTCACTTGGGTTCTAAAACTTTCGATCGTGGCGAGATCGGGACTTATACACCCACACTAAATCTGCTAGTAGCAATAGGTTACGCTGCGCGCTTCACATTCTACCGAGAGCGGCTTTGCGTAAGTCTTGTAGATCGAGGAAATCGCCTTACCCTGGAGACAAAAACGCCCATCTCACCGTGAGGTGGGACGAGCGGGTTCGTTCGGATCTGCAGGTTTGGCAGCCTAGTATATTCCGTTATTGAGACGATCTCCTCCACTGGTGAACACATTGGCCGGGGTCGTCACTGCAAAGTTTTCGAGGTTAGCTTGCAGGCGCTCTTTTTGCCGAGCGCTCAATCCCTCGATCTTCAGTACATCTTCAACACTATCGTAGGGAGCGTTATCCACAACTTTGCCCGCAAGGGTAGGATACATGCCGCGATATTTCCGGAAGGCTCGGACGTTAGTATTATTGAGATCGATCTTCTGGCCAAATTCCGTTCCTAACTTCTTATCGGCGGCATTTTGTGCGGGGAGTTGCGCCAAAACTGGCATGGGACGAACGCTAAGATCGGCAGCATGGGCTTTTTGCGGCAGCGCCAACATCCCCAAGCAGCTTAATAAAACGCAAAAAGCTGTTAACAGGCGAACCAATCGTTTCATCTTGTGGGTTCCTCTTCATAGACAAATATTTAATATACAAAATATTACCATTCTTAATGAGAAGTGGGATACTCCCGATGCCGACCTAATGTTACAGCGCGAAGTTTACGAGGGAGTCCGTCAATTGTCCCGTGGCAAGAAAGCCTCAATATCGGCAAAGTTTCCGGCATAGGTCGGCATGGGGCGATCGTAGCCTTTGAGATGAACCTCGTGGGCTTCGAGAGAGTTTAGATTAAGTTGTGCCGCCTCTAGACCTTGATATGTGGTTTGACCCAGGGCGACCTCTTTGCCCAATTGCTTCGTACAGGACTCCAGGCGAAATGCTGCGTTTACGGTATCGCCCAATGCGGTATAGTCCGGGCGATCGCCGCTGCCGGTGTTGCCCACCATCGCGTATCCCGTATTGACCCCTGCCCCAATGCGCAAGGGAAAGGGCAAAGGATAGCGAGCGCTTAGTTTCTGTGTCATCTTCTGCATATTGCTGAGGGCTTGACAAATTTGCAGACCTTCTTTGGAGGTGACTCGATCTTGGGGATGAAACCAGACGGCCATAATCGCATCGCCAATATACTTATCGACCCAACTGCCAGAAATACGGATAATTTCCCCAGACTGTCGGAACCAAGTACCAATCACCTCGGAGAGGATCGCCTCGTCGAGTTGGCGAGTGAGGACGGTAAAATCGCGAATATCGATGACCATCACGGAAATCAACCGGCGGACGGATAAGAGGGCTGTTGCCGTTGCTGAGTCGTCGCCATCAACTTCTTCGGAGTCTTCTTGAAGAGACCGAACCGGACAGAAAAAGTCAAGTTGGGTTTGCCCCAAAGTCAAGCGATCGCCGTTTTTAAGGGTGACGGGAATACTCACCCGCCGACCGTTGACGAAAGTTCCATTTCGGCTTCCGAGATCGATTAGGTAAAAATCGCCGCCATCGGTGCATTGGAGCATCGAATGATTGCGAGAAATCCACCGATCTCGGACGACAAAGTTATTATCGTCGTTGCGACCGATCGTCCAGCATTTATAGCCTTCTAAGGACAAATAGCGGTCGCCCGAGTCAGTGTGCAGTACCAGATGGGGAGAGGATTCGATCGTTATCACAGGCTCTTCGTCGATTCTGACCAACGTATTGTATCGAGTTGCACCCTTTTCAATTTTGCCTTTTGTTAACCGGGACTGCCAACTCGAAGTCGTCAATTTCATAGGTGTCACGGTTGCGATCGGTCAGTGACGATCTAACGCATACAATCATTTCTCTTCTTTTCCCTCCTGCGGCACGCCACCAGAGTTTGTTGTCCGTTCCCGAACTGCGCTCGATATTTACCCGACAGCTGCGAGGGCGGCAAGCCAAAAGAGTGCATCCACCAAAATTGTACTCAAGACTGCCCCAGAAAATGCCCAATAATGCAGGGGAGGATTGGGGCCACGCAAAGGAAGTAGACCCCCGAGTAGTAAAATCGCGGCGAGAACCAACGCGCAAAGGGCCCCCCAGGGCGTGCGGACTTGAGCGATCGCCTCACCGAAGATCGGAGCCACCAGCTCGGGTTCTACCTGCATCAATTCTCGCCACCGAGGCATCAAGCCCACAAGGTAGAAATACCCGTCGGTAACGGCCGTACCAAAGAAAGAGACGATGGCAAACCAGCTACCGACGGTCAATCGACGGCGATAAAGACACCATAGGGAAAAAGGAAGGACGATCGCCTCGACGGGCAAGTGCCATAAGGGTTCCCATCGCAACCACCCCCAATAGAGAGAACCAGCTAACCAACTACCGGCGAATCCGAGTAGCAAGTCGCCCCAGAACCGAGTAGAAGGACTCGACAGCAGCGCGAGACTCAAACCCACCCAGGCCATTGTCAGAGCCAAACTAACTCCCGGCAGGT
Organism: Zarconia navalis LEGE 11467; assembly: GCF_015207075.1. Classification (GTDB taxonomy): domain Bacteria; phylum Cyanobacteriota; class Cyanobacteriia; order Cyanobacteriales; family Geitlerinemataceae; genus Zarconia; species Zarconia navalis. Next base: position 29,142 of record NZ_JADEXN010000003.1, on the reverse strand, counting down.
GACGTACTAAAGGTGCTTCAATAAATACGGGGACAGCGACTAAAAAAACGGCAGCCGCAAAAATAAGTCCGGACTTCCTTAGCTCAATTCCGCGCCAGGAAAACACTGGGGAATCTGGCGCGGAATCGACAGAATAGGACGTGGAGTTTGTAAAAGGAAAGTAAAACAACGGATTGTTAATATTTGCAAATTATCTTAATAAAGGTTATCACATCTACACTTAGAGGCGATCGAACCCGCTGCGTGGGGGCGTACCCCGACACATAAGGTTCGCCCTCAAGGCCCAAGAGATTCTGCAATCTCCAAATTTCGATCGAACTTTTCCGATTTCGATCGAGTGGACTGTAAATTTTTTTATACTTTCTTAGTCTTTGGAGTACATTCTTGACAATTTACCGTTTTCTCTAAGGCGATACATGAAAATGTAAATTTTTCAATGTCGTCGCGGTATTTTTTAATCGCCTTTCTGCTTTCAGAAGATTCAAAGGCTAAAAATAAAGTATCGACCTCCCGCTCTGACCAAATCTAACCCTCAAAAACACCGAACATCCAATATCCAGACTCGAAATGATTTTATCGTTCCGTAAACTCTTACCTTTTTGCGCCCTGGGCAGTGCAAGTGCAGCGCTCGCTTCGGTTTGGGAGACAGCGATGCCCCAAGCCTCGCTCGCTGCGGCGACAACTGATGCCATTGGCGATGCAAGCGTCTGGACACCCAACGTATTTCAAGCCATTATCCTCGGCATGGTTCAGGGGCTAACAGAATTTTTGCCGATCAGCAGTACGGCACATTTAAAAGTGGTTCCCGAAGTGTTGCAATGGGGCGATCCGGGAGTGGCATTTACCGCTGTTATCCAACTGGGTAGTATTGCCGCTGTATTGTCGTACTTCTGGGAAGATTTAGTCCAAGTGACCACGGGGGCCGCGCGAGCGATCGCCAAATCGGACTATCAGGCGCAAGATTTTCGCATTGCCTTGGGAATCGGGTTGGGAACGATCCCGATCGTCTTTTTCGGCTTGCTGATTAAGTTTGTCTTCGCCGAATTTTACGAGACCCGCGTGCGAACCCTCATCGTCATTGCCGTCGTCTCGATCGTGATGGGTATTTTACTCGGTGTCGCCGAAAAGATTTGCTCTCACAAACGCGATTTTTCCAGCCTCAGCATGTCTGATGGCATTTTGATGGGTTGTGCCCAAGCCCTGGCTTTGATTCCGGGGGTATCCCGTTCCGGTTCGACGATTACCGCCGGGTTATTTATGGGCTTGGAGCGGGCAACGGCTGCTCGATTTTCCTTCCTGCTAGGCATTCCTGCCATTACCCTGGCGGGGTTGGTGGAGTTAAAAGGGGCTTTGGGAGAAGGTGGCGATGTCTCTTGGCTACCTTTGCTTGCCGGGCTGATTTCGGCGGCGGTCTTTTCCTATCTGGCGATCGCCTGGTTGATTAAGTTCTTGCAGACCCAAAGCACTTGGATTTTTGTGTGGTATCGAGTGGCATTTGGGATCGTTATTTTAGGGGCGATCGCAGCGGGGATGTTGCAAAATGGTTGAGGATGGTAGGGGCGCGCGTCCTTTTCATTACAGGGAATGGGGTACGGGGAATGGAGAATGTAAAAAACCTATTTCTTCGATCGTGTAAATAAACTGCGGGCGGAGCAAAGCGGAGGGGACTATACCGAAGAACCTCACGTTCCTTTGTTTCATCGACTCGCAACGCGCCCTCAAGGGGGGAAAAGCGTGCCGGTACTGGTGAGTGCCTCGGGTACATTCACCGACTCGACGGAAATTTTACATTATTTAGATTCGATCGCCCCAGAGGACAAGCCGCTTTACCCCAAAGAACCCCAACTCCGGCAACAGGTTGAAGAATGGGAAGATGTATTCGATACCCAACTGGGGGATTGCACGCGGCGCTGGGGGTATTTCTACGGATTAGATAATAGAGAGCGGTTGCTACGAGCTTGGGGACAGGGGACTGCTGGATACGAGAAAATCGCCCTAGCGATCGCTTTGCCGGTGATGCGTTCTGCCGTGCGACGCGCTTACCAACCCACTGCCGCTGGCGCAGCAACCGCCTACCGCGAAATTGAGAGTCTTTTCGATCGAGTCGGCGAACAGCTTGCCGACGATCGCCCGTTTCTCGTCGGAGAGCACCTTTCGGCAGCCAATATATCCTTTGCAGCCTTAGCCGCACCGATTCTACTGCCCGAACGGCACCCTATTAAAGCGACGAAAACAGAAAAGATAAAAATGCCTTCGGTAATGCTCCAAGAAGTAGAAAAATGTCGGCAAACCGCCGCAGGGCAATACGGACTGCGATTGTATCGAGAGTATCGCCATCCTACTGGATGCTGACAAATCCCGCTTCGGCGAGCAGTTCTTGAATGGGTTCTGTTAGCAGGAGTTGGGCGTAGGCATTTCCCGCCCGTTCGTCGATTTGACCATTTTGTTTAACAATGACGAACAAACGCCGGGTAATGGGATAGTCGCCGTTTTGAAAGGCGGCAGCATTGAGTTGGTTGCGTCGATCGGGACAGACTTGGGATGGGACGAGGGGTTCTTGGTAAGGGGCCACGAGGCGATCGGGCGATCGACCGACCGGCAGGGGTTTGATGCTACATTGAGGAACTACCTCCGGCGCGGAGGCGTAGTAAATTCCGCCGGGGTTATCTCCAACTCGGCGCAGGGCTTGGGTCGTCGTGGGTGCGAGTGTGACATTCGCCCCCAGGGCTTGACCCCCGAGGACGTTATCGATGAAAAATTCCACCGTTCCCCCGCTTTCGGCGGGACGGGAGACGGGAACGATCGGTAAGTTGGGGCCGCCCACTTGACTCCAATTAGTGATTTTTCCCGTATAGATATCTTTGAGTTGGGCGATGGTCACTCCAGCTACGTCTAACTCGGGATGGACGGCAACAGCGATACCGTCGATGGCAACGGGAATTTGTTTCAACGTCAATCCCCGTTGTTTGGCGCGATCGTATTCCTCATCCTCGAGTGGTCGCGAGGACTGGGCAAATGCTAATTGGTCGTCGATCAACATCTCGATCCCACCCCCAGAACTCGGAACGCCGTTTAATGGATTGACATAGCGTAACCCAAAACTGGGTAATACCTCTTGAAGAAGAGCGTCAACGGTCGGGCGTAGGGGGGCCCAGGTGGTGCTTCCTCCGTAGTTAAATAATCCATCCGGAATATCAGACACCTCGGCAATACCCGTCAGATCGCGCCGATCGAACGAATCGCGCACAGTCGATCCGGTGCTAGAGGAATTGGTCTGACCATCCACTGCTTCTGGTACCGGAGAGTCGGAAGAACGGGCAAACAGTTGACCCAGTTGCGTTTTGAACAGCCAAATACCACCGCCGATTAATCCGAGAGTGACTAGCAAGGCGATCGCCAGGGTTGCCGTTTCGTTTTTCTGAGACATAACTGGATTGCCCGACAAGGGACACAGAAACTCCGGTTTGATGTATGAAATTAGGACTTAGGAAGAGGCGATCGCCGATTTGAGATCCAATTCATCTAAAAGTCGATCGAGATCGAAATGTTCCGCCATCATTTGCCGTACGTACTCTACTTTAATCGCATCGTGCAAGCGCACCTTGCCAAAAGTTTGCTCGATCTGTTCGACAGTTTGCAGGGTATCGAGATCCACCGACAGCACCGGAATTTCCACTTCCTCCGCGCGACTGAGAACCAGAGGTGGAGGCGTAATATGTCCGGTCAAAATCAGACAATGGGCAGCCGTTTCCAATGCCGCAAGCTGAATATCCGCTCGATCGCCCCCCGTAACGATCGCCATATTTCGAGCTTGAGTGAAATACTGTACGGCCGAATTGACCCCCATTGCCCCAATTTGAATGCCTTCTAGCATTAAATCCAGGCGATCGGCACAGCACAGAACATCGGCATTGAGGTTGTGAGCGACTTCCCCCACGCTGACACTTCGCAGCAACTCGCTACTGGGAAGCAAACCCAGCACCCGAATACCCCGGTCTTCGAGAAACGACTGAACTTGCGTCCGGGCCGTATCGAGTTGCGAGCTAGGAATATCGTTGATGACAACCCCAAGGAGACGATCGCCCAAACGCCGTCCGGCTGCCAACAGCGCGTCCACCAACAAAACCGAGTGGAAGCGAGCGACTAATAAGACTCGCGCATCGATGACCCGAGCCACTTGGGTCAGGGATAGATCGAATAAACTGCCTTCTTCTAAATTTCCCGGACCTTCGAGAACTACGAGTTCGGATTCGCCGGTCGAGTCTGACTCCACCAACAACTTGTGATAATCTGTCGTATCTTGTTGGAGCAGACGTTTTTCAATCGTCTCGGCATTGAGAGAGAGCAGCGTCGGTTTCACCCGCTCGGGTGGTAATTTCAGGAGACTTGACAGAAACCGAACGTCCTGGTCCATCTGGTTATCGCCAGACTCGCTCGAACAAGTCCCCAAAGGCTTGCCGTAAGCCAAGTCGATGCCCCGCGATTGTAGTTGGTGGGCAAGTCCCAAGATCGTCGCCGACTTACCGCTATAAGCTTCTGTCGAGCCAACTAGCAGATATTTTTTGGGTTGTGGCACACCCGTCTCCTCCCTCTGGGTATATTTCGCAATCGTGCGAACTGATGCTAGTCATCATACCGTAGTAGCTTAGTGTAGAAACGTCGAGAAAAATCAACCACTCGCGATCGTTTGAAGATAATTAGTAACTCGATTAAGTAGTTAATAAACTCGAAGTTTGCCATGGTGATTTCATAGCTGAGATCGGCATTGCCATCAAACTGGAGGCGACACCGAGTCATATCCGCCGGCAGAGTCGAAACGCTCCATGTGGCGACAAAAGGAATGTTATTTCCCCCTTCGATTTTTCGCTCTCCTTCGAGAGAGCCTTTATCGTAGAGACTGATGACTAGAGGCAGAGCAGTACGCTGATTGTTACTTTTGTAGTAGGGCAAGTAGATCCCGACTTTGGCATTGGGTGCGGGTTGCAGTTGCTCTAAAGAGGTAGACATTTTATATAGGGCGTCCTTTAACAACTCGACTCGGACAATTTGTGACTGTTTCGTTGAACCGTTTCGGATGCGATCGCAACAGGTCGATCGGGCGAGCGGCTCCTACATTTTACCCACGATCGCCCGAGTGTCTGGCAAAAGTTTTCGATTCTCTCTCGAGAGCGGGAAATTTGCGAATTTTCCAGGGAGATCCCCCTTTTCGATACAATAGGGATACAAAACGCAACATCGATTAACAGTTATACATCCGAATTGACAACTGGAAACTGTGAGTTTCCAACCTACGAATTGAGACTATGAAGCAGATATCCGATCGCGTCGGGACTGGGTTTTGGCAACCGTTGACCGTTGACCCCACACCATCCGCTAATTTGGGTTGGGGGGATAACCGATGAGGGCAAATTCTTGGGAGGACGACAATTCTGCTCGCGAGTTCGAGCCACTAGCATCTATTCTATTTGGTCAGACCCACCAGAAGGAAGAATCCATCGATTCGTCGATGGTGAGTGCCGTATCTTATCGAGGATACGCCGGACGACGGCGCAAAGCGGCTATGGTTTTGACGACCATCTGGCTGGGGACGATTCTATTATATTTTTTGCCGTGGGGATCGGCATTGGTTCTGGGTTTGACGAGCGTACTAGGCTTTCATACAGTGCGCTTTTTTCTGCTCGCCCCCAAATCCACCATAAAATCTCTTCCTCCCGAAGAGCGATCGGAGTGGCCTTCGATTTCAGTGCTCGTCGCGGCCAAAAACGAGGAAGCGGTCATCGGTTCTCTTGTGGAGCGTCTGTGCCATCTCAATTATCCCGTCGATCGTTATGAAGTTTGGATTATTGACGATAACAGTAGCGATGGCACCGCCGCCGTTTTAAAAGAACTCGTCGGCAAATACGATCGCCTCAACGTTCTTCATCGTACTGCCGATGCTTGTGGAGGAAAATCCGGCGCGTTAAATCAAGCGCTGAAACTGGCCACCGGTGAGATTCTCGCCGTTTTCGATGCCGATGCGCGAGTCAGTCCCGATTTGCTGCGACAAGTCATTCCCCAGTTCGATCGACCTCGAATCGGTGCGGTACAATTGCGCAAAGTCATCTCTAATGCCGGACGAAACTTCTGGACGCGGGGTCAAGCAACGGAAATGATCTTCGATGCTTTTTTGCAACAGCAACGCCACGCTACCGGGGGAATCGGAGAACTGCGGGGCAACGGTCAGTTCGTGCGGCGAAAAGCTCTAGCCAGTTGCGGCTATTTTAATGAAGAAACCATTACCGACGATCTGGATTTAACTTTGCGTTTGCACCTCGATGGATGGGATATTGACTGTGCCTTTTTTCCCACCGTTGGCGAAGAAGGGGTGACCGATGCAGTTTCCCTATGGCATCAACGCTCCCGTTGGGCAGAAGGGGGCTACCAACGCTATTTAGATTACTGGCGATTGATTTCTCGCAACCGGATGGGATGGGGAAAAACCATGGATACCGGTGTGTTTTTTATCACCATGTATCTTCTTCCCACAGCGGCCGTTCCTGACTTATTGATGGCGATCGTCTGCCGTCAAATGCCGATGTTGACCCCCATTACGAGCTTAACGGTATTCGTCTCCGTGACCGGGATGTGGCTGGGTTTGCGGCAAGTTCGCCGTGGAGAGAGCCAACCCCTACATCTCGGGCAAACGCTCTGGCAAATTTTACAAGGTGCGCTGTATATGCTGCACTGGTTTGCCGTGATGGCTGCTACCACCGCGCGAGTGTCCGTTCGTCCCAAACGATTGAAATGGGTCAAAACCGTACATCAAGGGCATTGATAGGCAGAATTCGGAAGTCGGAATTCGGAATGGGAAGAATTTAGCTTCCTTTACTTCCTCTTGTTTCCTAAAACTCAAAACTTTCCCGATTCCCTCATGAGACGATACTGGCAAATTTTAAAATTATTCTGGGGCGCATCGATATTAGCCCAGATGGAGTATCGCGCCAATTTTCTCCTGGCGAGTCTCAGTAGCTTGGGCAATCTAGTCGGGAGCCTGTTCGGTTTGTTTTTGTTCTACCGTACCGGCTATACCTTCGGCGGTTGGAGTTGGGAGGAAGCGACGATCGTCTTGGGGGTATTTACCCTCCTGCAAGGCTTTTCCCAAACCTGCCTGGTTCCCAACCTCAACCGGATCGTCACTCAGATTCAGGAGGGAACCCTCGATTTTGTGCTCCTCAAACCCATTAGCTCTCAATTCTGGCTTTCCACCCGCACGGTTTCCCCCTGGGGATTGCCGGATTTAATTTTCGGTTGCGTTCTGATTGGCTATGGGGGGATGAAGTTGGAGTTGGGGTTCGATCGCTATTTATTGGCGATCGCGCCTCTATTCTTTGGAGCGGTCAGTCTCTATGCTCTCTGGTTTATTTTAAGTGCCACCAGTGTTTGGTTCGTGAAAATCTATAATGTTACTGAAGTGTTGCGCGGACTTCTCGATGCGGGTCGATATCCGATGGTAGCGTACCCGGCAGCCTATCGATTTTTCTTTACCTTTGTCGTCCCCGTGGCCTTCCTGACCACCGTACCATCGGAAGTCTTACTCGGACGCACCGAGATCGGATGGACGATCGGCTCTGGATTTCTGGCGATCGCTCTGTTGCAAGCCTCGCGGATGTTTTGGAATTTTGCCCTGCGTTTCTATACCAGCGCGTCGAGTTAATCTAGCCATCGAGAGCGACGATATTTAAGCCTTAAGAAGGCCGGATTGAGGTGGTTTGCTGTTATGGAAAGCGTTAAGGCTTGGATAGTGAGATCGGGTTTCATTGGGGGGAGTGTATATTATTTCGGTTAACCTTGATGGCGAGTTCTATGTTTCTGCCCAGGAATTCAATAAAGCGATTAATTCTCGACCCTCCTGTTGAGAAGAACCCTGAAGAAACAAGAGCGAGTTCGGAGTTAAAATCTCCTCTTTTCTCAATATTTTTAGGTCTTCTTCTTCCTTAGTTATTTCTCGGATAGCGAGTGAGTGCTTTAAAAATTCTTGCTCAAATATTTCTGAATCGGTTTCTTGAATACTTAGATGAAAGAATTGATCTCGCGTTGTAATGGAAGATTCAATTATATTTCTAGTACAACGAACGACATTAATAATATCGCCTATTTTAGGTTTTGAGTACGCTGCTAAAGTTGCCCGCACTGCCATTAAAACTTCCTGGGCTTCATAGCAGTAATAAGCATCTCCAAAGTCATATGCATCGGGAAATATATTGTCATGCCCGCAATATTCTCTATATTTCTCGACTTTTTTAGAGTCGATTTCTTTCCCTTGTAAAGTCGCCCATATGATGTCAATTGACTTTCGGGGTATTGAAAAATCTCCCCAATTTTCCATAGCGCAAAAAGCATGATAAATCGGCAGGATTCTTTCACAGCAAGAAACGGCAAAACTTAATCTATGAAAAAAAGGTAAAATTGAAAGTTCGTCTCGTAAGATTTCTGGCTTGAAAAAATTTAAGAGAAGTTTTTGCATAAACCGTCAAATTTTTAGGAAAGCTCGATCGATCGCACCATTGCCTAAGCCGAAACAGTCATCTCCTCTCCTCTATTAAGCCGCAATCCGAGTTTCGCCACCTCCGCCAGGTGCTACATCTTCCCCTTTTTCCAACACCGATCCCTCTGAGACTCGATCGCCCATTTATCCCGGTCAATTCAGTGGTACTCTTAGAGTTGGCATATTTTAACGGTAGTTTACGCTACCGACGAAAACTTTAGATTATTTACAGAAAATCTCCAGCATGGTCACCACCGCAGAGAATACAAGTACCGGCCAGATTACGCAAATTATTGGGCCGGTTCTAGACGTAAAGTTCCCCGCCGGCAAGATGCCGCAGATCTATAACGCTTTAAAAATCGAAGGAAAAAACCCCGCCGGACAAGATGTATCCGTAACCGGTGAGGTGCAGCAGCTCCTGGGCGACAATCAAGTGCGAGCTGTTTCGATGAGTAGCACCGATGGTTTAGTCCGAGGCATGGAAGTTGTCGATACCGGTGCGGCAATTAAAGTTCCCGTGGGTACGCCAACCTTGGGTCGGATCTTTAACGTCTTGGGCGAACCCGTAGACCAACTCGGCGATGTCAATGCCGAAGAAACTTCCCCCATCCACCGTTCCGCTCCCCCTTTGACGGACTTGGTCACCACACCGTCCATCCAAGAGACAGGGATTAAAGTCGTCGATCTGCTCGCTCCCTACCGTCAAGGTGGTAAAGTCGGTCTGTTCGGCGGAGCCGGTGTTGGCAAAACCGTGCTGATTCAGGAGCTGATCAACAACATCGCCAAAGCCCACGGGGGAGTTTCCGTGTTTGGCGGTGTGTGCGAGCGCACCCGCGAAGGAAATGACCTTTACAACGAATTTATCGAATCCGGCGTGATCGATAAAGACGAGCGCAGCCAGTCGAAAGTAGCTTTGGTATACGGTCAGATGAACGAACCCCCCGGAGCCAGAATGCGGGTAGGTTTGGCGGCTTTGACCATGGCCGAATACTTCCGCGATGTCAACAAGCAAGACGTGCTGCTGTTTGTGGATAATATCTTCCGGTTCGTGCAAGCGGGTTCGGAAGTGTCGGCACTCCTCGGTCGGATGCCCTCTGCGGTGGGATACCAGCCAACCCTGGGGACGGACATGGGCGATTTGCAAGAGCGGATTGCTTCGACGACTGAAGGTTCGATTACCTCGATTCAAGCGGTCTACGTACCGGCTGATGACTTAACCGACCCCGCACCGGCAACCACCTTCGCTCACCTAGATGCCACCACCGTGCTGTCTCGGGGCTTAGCGGCTAAGGGAATTTACCCGGCGGTGGACCCCCTCGATTCGTCTTCGACGATGCTGTAACCGGACATCGTGGGTGAGGAGCACTACAAAACGGCGCGTGCGGTTCAAGAAACCCTTCAGCGTTACAAGGAACTGCAAGATATCATCGCCATTTTGGGTCTGGACGAACTGTCTGAGGACGATCGCGTTACCGTGGCTCGCGCCCGGAAGATCGAACGTTTCTTATCTCAACCCTTCTTCGTGGCAGAAATCTTCACCGGTTCTCCTGGTAAGTACGTGAAACTCGAAGACACCATCAAGGGATTCAACATGATTCTCTCGGGCGAACTCGACGACCTACCCGAGCAAGCCTTCTACCTGGTGGGCGATATCAACGAGGCGATCGCCAAAGCCGAGAAAATGAAGTCGTAAGTTAAAAAGATAACTCTCGATAAACTGCGAATCGCGAAGGATTTGTCCCCGAATCACTCTCGATTCGCAAGCTTTACCGAACTTCAATTCGTTGCTACCGATCGTCACATCTAAATTACCTATGACCTTAAATATCCGCGTCATTGCTCCAGACCGCACGGTTTGGGATGACACCGCTCAAGAAATTATTTTACCGAGTACGACCGGACAACTGGGTATCCTGTCCGGTCACGCTCCCTTGCTAACGGCTCTCGATATTGGCGTGATGCGCGTGCGCCCCGATAAAGAATGGGTTCCCATTGCGCTGATGGGGGGCTTCGCCGAAGTGGAAGAAGATCGCGTCACGATTTTGGTCAATGGAGCCGAACCGGGCAAAGATATCGATCTCAAAGCAGCTCGCGAAGAGTACGAACAAGCTCAATCTCAATTTACCAAATCTGAAACGGGAACTAAACAAGAGCAACTCAAAGCGAAAAGGAATCTCAAACGCTCTCGCGCTCGCGTCCTGGCTGCTGGAGGCACTGTTTAATCGCGAGCTGGGATTAAATTTTGGGTACGTCATCAAAGGTCTGTCTTGCGGCAGGCCTTTTTGATTTCGATCTTCAATATTTTCGGTTTCGGAGTGCTGTGAGTACAGCGCGATCGAATACTTTACAGAAACTCACGGTATTTTCAAGCACTTATCGTCGATCGCTTTAAAGAATACTCCGTAGTATTACTGAATTTTAAATGATTAGAAACTTTGCTCCGGATTGTATTGCCATAGCTGCGTAACCAGAAATAGAAGCTCACAAATGGAACGTTAATTATGCGCATCTATGGAACTCTTGCCATCTCTAGCCTTGTATTCGCTGGTTTAGCTGCAAACGCCCAAGTCGCGAGCGCTGCTTCTAACAGCATCGAGTCTAACAATTCCATCTACCAAACCTTAACTTTTGAAGCACAAAATGTGTCTGAACTTGCCCCCTACCGAGGTAGCGGACGCTAATATTCAGGGTCAATTGTCCACACATCCTTCTAGATATTACAACTCTTAAATGTCTGTATTTCACCTTTGAGATGCAGACATTTCTATTATTTATAAAGTTCGATCGCGACCGATAGTTTAGAACTATTTTTTAACGATCGCGGCACCGTCGTTATTCTAGTATCCAAATCAAACTGCTCGACAACTCTTTCCAATTACAAATGTCTATATTTTGAAATACCCGATCGATACTTGAAATTCGCGTACCCACTTCTGTCTTTATTTAAGAGCCATTTAAAAGCTGCTCCGAATCGTCATTACGTTTTTCAAACTCCTAAGTTTACAGTTTTAAATGGATTTTCAATGGTTCGTTCTTTAAACTGTATCGATTTCCATTGCCCTTTTCATTGCCCCTTGGCTCACCGTTTGATAAATGCGATCGAGATCGTTTTTCACGGCATCCGCAATCGAAACTGACGATCTCCCACTGATTTTCGCCTGTTTTGCCAGAGCCGCAGTTCCCAAAACATCCAAAATCGTATTACTATCCGGAGGCGGTGCGATGACGACTAAAGATGATTCGAGTTGGCGATCGTAGTCCCAAAAATTTTCGAGTTCGATCGATGGTTCGATATTGGCATCAGATACTAACTCCTCCGCACCGATATCTTTTGCCTCTTCTCCACGAATCTGTCGCAAGGCGGCAATAATTTTTTCTTGGCTGCGTCCGCGCAGTTGAAATAAAACAAAGGGATCGTCAGCAAAGCGATCGCCGAGCAAATTGTAGACGGCAATGATATGTTTGCAGGGATTGGCTTTATCGGGACAGCTACAACGAGACCGAATTTCTGAGAGCTGAAATGGAAAGAGTCTCAGTCCATTTGCTGCAAACACATCTTCAATATTTTGGGGCATTTCCCCAGCCATTAACTTTGCCGAGAAAATTGCCTGTTCCGACATCGTTTGCACGATACAATCCCAATCTTCATCGGTGAAGGTATCCAACCACAGAGATTGCTGATAGGGGTCTGGTTCGCTGCCTTGAACGCGAGAGGCAATTTTATCCCCTTCAAAATTAATGCTGAGGACATTTCCCTGTCGGGCATAATTTCGACCCCGTTCTAAGCGCTTTTTAAAGCGATATTTATCGAGAAGTGCCAGCCATTGCTGTACCCACCATTCTCGATCGGAATCGATGGCGTAACTTGCCCCAACATGCGACTGATTTTCGATCGACATTGAGAATTTGACCTCCTATAGTCGTCGGACATAAACAAGCACCAGCGAGCGTCCCATCCCCTCCTGGCAGGGCTGACACAAGCGCAAGCATAACCCCTTCAAATAGGGAAAGGGAACTGACAAAATCCTACAGCGACTCGACGAAATTGGCTAAAATCTGCAACCCCGCCGTCGAAGACTTTTCTGGGTGAAACTGTACTGCCATTAGGTTATCGCGGGCGATGGCGGCTGTTATGGTTTGCGTGCCGTGCGTTACTGTTGCCGCCCGAACTTGAGGATCGATGGGATCGACATAATAGGAGTGGACGAAATAGACCCATGCCGGATGAGATAATTGCTTCCACAGGGGTAGGTTGGGTTGGGTAAAGTCGAGGGTATTCCAACCCATGTGAGGAATTGTCAAACCCGGTTCGGAATCGAAGTGACGCACCTTACCGGGAATAATGCTCAAACCCGGTTCCTTGCCTTCTTCGCTACCGTCAAAAAGGATTTGCAGCCCCAGACAAATACCGAGAAAGGGCTTACCGCTGGCAATTGCGCGTTGAATGGGTTCGACGAGATTACGAGATCTCAGGTGTTGCACTGCGGGATCGAACGCCCCCACCCCTGGCAAAACCACCGCATCAGCTCGATCGATTTCTTGGGGAGAATCGGTGATTTTCGGAGTGGCCCCCGCTTTTTCCAGCCCTTTGCACGCCGAGTGCAAATTGCCCATATCGTAGTCTACGACTGCTATTGTTGCCATGACCCTGCCATCCACCTACCATCTAAGGGGCAATCTAATTTGCCATCTATTTGCCATCTAAATCAATATAGCGTTCTAGAGTCACCGTGCGTTCCCAACTTTTACTCACATCTTTCGAGACTTGGCTACCCCATCAAAAATCTAACACCTCCGACGATCTCTTGGGCGAAGTTTCTGCACTCAAATCGTTTCACCCTACAAGCTGTTTACTGCGAAAACTACCGGTGGATAACCAACTCGCGAGCGATCGCGTCCTTGCCAAAATCGATCGACTGCAGCCGACTGGGATTATTTGCTGCGGCATGGCCGAGAAGCGATCGCAAATGACAGTGGAATCTCAAGCCACTCGTGGAGAGAAGATTTTGCCCACAACGGTGGATCTCGATCGTCTCATGACTCAATTGGCCGTGACGGCTATCAGCCACGATGCGGGAGACTTTGTTTGCAACCACCTGTACTATACTGTCCTCCAATACCTGCGCGATCGACAGTGGCCATTACCCTGTCTTTTCGTTCATATTCCCCTGCTTAACGAACAAAACTTAGCACCGATTCTTGTGGATTTTATGACGATTTGCCAGGAACTTGAAGGACGCGAATCGCCATTGGTGAATCGATAATTGCCCGTTAGAGCGATCGGGCAATGCGCCCGCAAATCTTTGAAACCCTTTCCAGAATAAACTTTCATCGTTTTTGAATTTAAGTCTTTTAAAACCCAGTCCCGAGAAACTTTTGAGACATCGCGATCGCCCAACCACTCGATTGTCCTGATTGACTGTTACTCACCGAACATCTTGGGGGTAGAGCAATATCTTATAGGTATCCGGCACCACCTTTGCAATTCGATCGACGGCCTTGGGTAAATCCTCGAGGGGGTAGCGATCGCTAATCAATAGTTCTACATCGATTCGTTGGTTAAACAAAATATCGATCGCCTGGGATTGAAGTTGAAAATCTGCGCCGTGACTGCCGAGCAGATCGATTTCACGACGGTAGAGCAGATTGGGATTAATGGTAATGCTGTAATCGGAAAATTCCGAAAAAACCAGAATCTTTCCCCCTTTTCGGGTGCAATCAAGAGCTTGGCTGTAGGTCAGTTCGTTTGAAATCGATAACAAACTCCCATCTACCCCCAACCCACTGCTGAGGTAATTTACCTTCGTATGTAAATCTCGATCGCTCGCCAGAAAAGCCGCCTCGGCACCAACTTGCAATGCTTTATCGAGGCGATGGGGATGGCAATCCACCACCACCGATCTCACGCCAAAATACTTCAGCAGCAGGATCGCCAGCAGTCCCCTCGGTCCTGCCCCAGCAACAAATATAATTTGACCTGCACTAACTTTCGCTTTTTTAATCGCTTTCAGGCAGCAGTTGACCGGATATAAAAAACTCGCAGGTTCTAAGCTCACCCGTTCTGGAACGTCGATCAATCCCCCATTACGAACCATATGACCCGGAACCTTGACATACTGAGCAAAGCCTCCGCCACTGGGGATAAATCCGCTTGTGGTGGTTATGTCCTGGTAGGTTTTACACAACGAGAATTTGCCGCTCAGACAGTAGTGGCAGCGAAAACAGGGAACGTGGGGCATAACGGCGACCCGTTGCCCTAAAGACCAATCCTCGACGAGGTCGCCCACAGCAGCGATTTTCCCGGCAATTTGGTGACCGAAAATTCGAGGGGGGCTGTATAGGGGGTAGCGAATGCGAGCGAGATCCTCGCGACCGAGACCCACCACCTCAACTTCGACGAGCACCTCATCAGCGTCTAGCGTTGGAATGGGTACGTCTTCATAGCTCAGTTGATTCACACCTCGGAAAACTTGTGCTTTCATCATCAATTGTTAAGCCACTCGTGCAGTATTCGGGGACGTTTGGGTGTTTCCCCTCCTCCTTCTGCTGTCTTTAATTTGCCAGATCCGAATCCCGTCCATTCTATTGTGACACCCGATCGCCAACCCAAAGTGATGGATGGGGAACCAACAACGGGTTGTACAGTAGATTGAGAGTTTAAGTCCATATCGTATGCCTAAAATCTTCGTTTATCACACTCCAGAACTCACGCCAACTGACCCTATGCCAGATTGTGCGATTGTCATTGACGTTTTGCGCGCCACGACCACTATTGCCACTGCCCTAGATGCTGGGGTCGAGGCTGTCCAGGCGTTTAGCGATATTGATGTGCTGATGGGGGAAAGCGAAAAGTGGCTGCCCGAGACTCGAATTCGTGCTGGAGAACGGGGAGGCGCGAAGGTGGACGGCTGCGATTGCGGTAATTCTCCGTTGGAATACACCACCGAAAAAGTTCGAGGACGACGGCTGTTTCTGAGTACCACCAACGGTACCCGAGCGCTCGATCGCGTGGCATCCGCCCCCACCCTGATAACATCAGCTCTGGTCAACCGTCAAGCGACAGTCGATTATTTGCTAAAGCATTCTCCCGAGACCATTGGTATCGTCGGTTCGGGTTGGCAAGGCAGTTACGCGCTCGAAGATAGCGTCTGCGCCGGTGCGATCGCCCATGGGTTTATGGAAGCGGCAAAACTAGATTTTGGCGATCTGGCCGGAAACGACGAAACGATTGATGCGATCGCGTTATACCAACAGTGGCAAGATCGCCTCTTAGAACTTCTTTCGATTGCCAGCCACGGACAGCGGCTGTTGGGTCTCAACTGCGCTCGGGATTTGGCTTACTGCGCAAAAACCGACATTCTCGATGTGTTACCCATTCAGAAGGAACCCGGCGTTTTAGTGAGTTTGAAGTCGTGATGGGGAAGCGCGGAATTTGGAATTCGGAATTCGGAATTCGGAATTAAGAGAATTTGGAGGCGCGGAATGGGGAATAGGGATTTAATAACCCGTGCAATTCGCACGATCGGAACTCACCCGTGGACCCCTCGACTTAAATCCTCGATTCTTAGTCACTCGATCGAGGATTCACCCCCAGTTGCGCGCTCGATACCCATAGGCGACCTGACATCTTCGTCGTTGCACTCTCAAATCTTCCTCAAGCGGTCATGGAGAAGATCGACGATCTCTTCTGATTTTAAATCTCCTGTTAAATCTCCTTTTGTGGGTGGTATTGATTCAATTGATGCCAGCGGACGATCGCACCATCGGCGCGAACGAACCGATTGGCGGTTAAACTGCTGCGTTGGGGAACAGTCGATCGAATCAAACGATAGTCGTCGGGTTGCACGAAATTTAACTCGAACCAGACGGCAATTTTGGCGATCGCTCGACGGAGGAATGCCCAACGGAAGGGTACGTAATATCGGAAGCTTATCCAGGTTTTCCGACCATCGATGGGGGTTAGGGTTGCCAATAGCTTCGTGCCACCCCACCCGAAGTCAAAAACGGCGAGGTTGGGAAATTGAATCTCGTTCTCGAACCCAAAAGAAACTCCTTCGGGGCGATCGCTTTTGAGAACACCCCGAGTTGTAATGCGATCGCCCACCACCTCGATTTCAAAGTCATCCAGACGCTTGGCAGCCCCAAACCCGAACCATTTGGCAATGCGGCGGTGGGCAAAGGCAAAATGATGCAGATCGATTAGAGCGCTTTCAACCGCACGGCTGAAGTGAACCTCCCAAACCATTTCTCCATCAGCCCAGCAACGGGGGTTATCCCCAAGTTCCGCAAACCCAGGAATATCTGGGGTGGCGGTCGGATCGTCTCCCCACCACAGCCAGATAAACCCACCAGACTCTTCCACGGGATAACGCTCAACCCGCATTTGGGGACTAATCCGCGCGTGTTCTCCTTCACAGGGCATCAAAACACAACCACCGTCGGGTGCAAATTGAAACCCGTGGTAAGGACATTCCAGACAGCTTTTGCCGGTCTGGGTGGAAATCTTGCCCAGAGCTAAGTCAACGCCTCGATGGGGACAGTGGCGACTTTGGCAGACGATCTGACCGTCGGTATCGCGCCAGAGTACCAGGTCAAGCCCGAGGCGACGAATACCGACAGGTTGAGACCCAATGCTGTGGGACGGCGCGATCGCATACCAAGCTACGGGAAAAGCTTTCTCGATTCTCTCTGGACGGTCGGGTTGAGTTTGGGGAACTTGCGAAGAGACGACCATGGAACTCAAATATCATAACGGTTGTTATAATTATCGTAACAGTTGTTATAAAATTGGAAAATATTTCATTAATATATCTAAATATGAGCGTTCCCGCAGACAAGCAAACCCAGTGGAAATCGAAGGTAGCAACGGCAGCTTTAGAGTTAATTAGCCGCGAGGGATTGCAAGGAGCCAGTTTGCGAGCGATAGCCCATGAGTTGGGCTGTACGACGGGAGTATTGACCCACTACTTTCGCAATAAGGATGAGTTATTGCTGTTCGTACTAGAAACAGTTATGGAGCGTTTATCCGAGACTTTGGCACAGGCGGCTCAAGGAACCCAAGGGGTCGAGCGTTTGAAAGTGATGATGCTGGCGATTTTGCCCACAACCCCCGAATTGGTGACGATTTGGCGAGCTTGGTTGGCCTTTGTGGGGGCTGCGTTGGGTCATGCCGCATTGCTTGACGAGCACAAACGTCATTACGCCAACTTCAAAGCTTTTATTCACCAAGAACTGGTAATGTTGCAAGAAGCGGGTGAAATCGACCCCAAGCTCAACCTCGATTTTGAGGCTGCTGCTTGGATTGCCACTTTTGATGGCATCGGCGTCAATACGATCTCCGCCCCCCAATCCTACTCGCCCGAAGAGTTGGATACCTTAGTTAGCCGATATTTAAAAACATTGACATCATAGCTGCAGAAAGGTGAGATCGCTCGATATCTTTCATCGCTCAATGAAAAAGATTGATTAGGCTCGATTTTGCACTAGAAACATCACGATTCCTACCAAACTCCCCAGTAACAAAGTGAGTGTTGCCAGAGTCCCGATCGCAAAACCCGCCATCCTTTTCTCGGCAGCTTGATAGTATCCCCAGGCATAGAGAATTCGTCCGACCACCCAAACCGCCCCAATTCCTGCGCCCCAACTCGGATTGGTAAATCCCGAAAATAACCACAGCGCTGGCAGAAATAAGATTAATTGTTCTAGGGTATTTTGGTGGACTCGTACCACTCGCTCAAAATCTGGATTCCCAGACATTTGCGGGGGTGTCACTTGATACTTGAGTCGGGCGCGACCGACATTCACCGTTACCGCGAAGTAAACAATTAAAGCGGCAACGGTGACTAAGCTCGTCGCGGGGTACATCATAAAAGTCGTGTAGAGTAATCGTTCAGGGGCGATCGGGAATTGGGGTCGCCATTAAAAATCGTCCGCTTCAATCTTTCGCAGCGATCGAGCTGCAACCCCATTCGAGTCCGCCGCGACAGAAACTAAGGTCGCATAGGTTCCAACGGTATAACCGAAAGTTCGGCTTCCGAATCCTCTAGGGGAAGGACACCTTCCACCACACAGTCGCATACAAGATTGTCGAGTATATCTTTGATGACTGCAAGGGGAACGGCCAAACTGCGCCCGGTGTCTTCCACAAAATTGGCGACGGTATTGCCCACCTCAGACAGGAGTCTCCCATCGACATACAGCTCCTGATTGGGATACTTTTCAAAGAATTCCAGCAGCGTCAACTCGTTATCCTCGCTCACGGATAAAACGATCGCCGCTCTAAGGGCTTGAATCTCGGCAAATCGGGCTTTGTTATAAAAAATCTGACCGAGCTGGAACAGAGCGTATTCCCCAGGTAACGAGTTAAAAACATCGTCTACGAATCCCAAACTGACCCCGAGTTTGGCGTTTAGAGCGCTCTGAGCTGCTTCGGGGGGGGTATTGGTGACATTGAGGAGAAAATCGAGGGTGGGCGTAGTTTCTCCAGTTTCAGCCAACTTCTGCAACGATTCGACAGAGACGCTTCTCTCGAACACCCCATAGGTGAGTACGACATCCTGTGCCGCGACAGTCGGTCTGGCGGGCAGGGCGACCATCGAAAGGGCGACCATCGAAACGACACCACCCAGGGATACTAAATTTGATGTCTGGCGGCGATACCAACGCGCCAAATTGTTCGCGAAAAATGACATTATTTTCTTTAATAAAAAGTGACAGAATCGAATTTGGGACTCGGGGCATCGTCGCTAGCTCCTAGTCCCCGGTCTTCTCTACTTCTTCGATCGATTGGGGACGATCGCTTTTTGAGAGGAAACGTTCTGAGTCGCCTCAGTCACTTCGGGTTCGATGGCGATTTGGGTTTCTGCTTCGATGGGTTCGGAAACGTCTGCGAGTTCCGGTTCGACTGTCGAGTCCTCAGTTATCTCCGTGGCAGTGTGGTTGGTGTTGCAGGTTTTGCCCGACTCGCTGCTTGCTGAGAGGATGCCGTTTTGGGGCACGCTGCTGTTGTCGTCGCAGTCGCAGACGACATCTTCCAAAACGTTGCGCACCGTTTGCAGGATCGGTTCGATTTCTTCGACAAAGGTTTTGACGTCGGCGACGGCGTTAGATAAACCGCTCGCGTCGATGCGAACCGTATCTTGAGGGAATTTCTCGATCAGTTCCAATGCCGAGATAAAACCGTCGTTATCGATGGCTGAAGTGATGGCGATTTCGAGATCGTCCACGCTGCGTCGGGTGCTCGCGCCAGCACCACTGATGACGCGGTCGAGTTGAACGAGTAGAAATTCTCCAGTGCCGCTATCGAGGAACCCCTCAATATCGTCGCGGAAGCTCGAACTGATGGTGATTTCTTCTCGCAGAGCGTCCCGCAGCAATTTGACGATATCGGTACTGACATCCGATGCCGTGTTTTGAACCCGATCGTCCTGCTCCCGCAGAAAGTCCTCAATTTCGGGAACGACATCTCCCGCAGAAAAGCTTCTGATATCGTCGAAAGTAATGGTTACTTCCTCATTTTGATATCGAATAATGATGGTTTCGATTGCCATTGCGCCGGAGCAAAAGCTAAAGATACCAACACTGGCTCCCAATAGTAGAGACCGACCCAGAAATAGTGACTTTGATGCTGCGTTCTTTAGTGGGTTTAAAAATTGAGGTAATTTTAGAGACATGGTTTTACAGATACAGTGGACTCGCTCACAACCCGAAAAATAGAGGTGAAGCTTTCGGATATTGTACAATAGCACGACGATCGACTCTTTAAAAAGTGATTTGGGATATGACACTTTTTAAAGTTAAACAAGTTAAAACGCACACCCAAATACAATAATATATACTCGTTTGCGAATCAATAAAATCTATATTTTTATCTATTAAATCGCGATCGCAATTCGGTTTTCTAATATAATTAGAATGAAGCGAATGTTAGTTTTGTTGCTTTCAAATGGTCGATATATTTCGAGCACTTTAAAGCAAGAAAAAAGGAATCTTCTGCCTGAAACTTATTTGTGTTCGCTCGCACATCGATTTTGCACGGAATAATCGAGTTACACCAGAGAAAGTGAAGTTTCTCGGTCAAGATAGTCTTAACCTTAGTTAACCACAATTTGCCGATCGATCGCCTAAAAATTTCATGACATCGCGATGTATCGCTCGTCTGTTCGATCGTTGAATAGTTGCCATGACTCAAACCCATAGAGTTGAGTTCCCAAGCCGATATAACCCTTCACACCCTCGAGTTTGGAGAAAGGGAACGATCGCAGAACTCCTCCGATGCGCGCGGGATGCTCGCCCCAAGTAAAAGGGGAAACCAGACAAGTACGAGCTGCAATTTCTTAAAAAACTGCGATCGTGCGAGCGGCTTGCAACAAGCCCGGAACTGCTTCTGGTAACCATTCCCCTTCGCACCGACGACCTGTATTGAGAATTAAACGCAAACTGTAAGCATCCGGATACCCTTCGACTTCCAGCCAAAGTCGATCGCTTTGAGCTTCGCAGGTAATTTTCTCTTCATCCATCAATTCGCTTCTCATTTGGCTCATGGTGGTGGCGAGTCGATCGAACAAACGACAAAAATCCTGAAATTCATCCTCCCTCAGCTCGAAAGCCCAGTCATCAGTTCCCACTAATCCCTTAAATTCGCTCGCCGCTGCATCCCAACCCAAGCGCCAACCGGAATCACTTTTGACAATACGATTCATTGGAGAATGGGGAATGGGGAATAGGCATTGGTGAAAGGTTAAGTAATTTGGCTAGATGTCAAGTTGACTGACTCAAATAGCTAGATCCCTTTTAGGCTATAGTTTTTCACGATCTCCCTCTTGTACGCAGGGGGCACTTCGACAGGCGAGCGCGACCGGGAGGCGTTTCGTCCCAAGCGCGGGGGGTTTCGCGCGTGCCGGGTTTTGGGTCAATTATTGGGAAGTTGACAAAGTGAATACAACCTTAACCTTTCACCAATGGGGAATGGGGAAAGAAAGAAAAGCATCGTAGTTAACCCATTAACGATCTATTCATTCTTCCGAAGCACTCGTTGCCTTCCCAAGCCCCCTATGGAAGTAACAACTCGGCATCTCCCGGTTGAGGCTGTCGGGGAGGAGTGCGAGCGTCCCTTCGGGGGCGATCGTCGGGCGTGGATGAAGGAGCGTTCCGTTGGGCAGCGGCTTCGAGCAGAGATAGGTATTGAGGATTGAACAGGCCGGTCAGGGTATGAACGAGGGCATTTCGTTCGGTGCGGGAGAGACTGGCAATAGTTTCTCGATCGCCGTACATGGGATTGCGATCGAGTTCGTCGCCCCCCGGATAGACCCCTTCAAACATTAAATCGTTTGCCCCTAAATAGTCGGCCAGAGTCAACTTCCAATCCAAACGGTATTGGGGAGGACGACCTTTGACGTAAACGTGATATCGAATAAAGCGGCTAATTAGGGTGTCTTCGGGATCGACTTCGCCGGTTTCGAGATCGACGTATTCATTCTCCAGGGGTAGATCGGGTAACTGCTCGTACACTTGCCGCCACACCTCTCGAACCCGGATGCGCTGGACGATTTGGGGGGTATCCGATGTGGGAAGCGACCTAGTTCTATCGATTTTTTCGGTCGGACTCGGGTCTGTGACGACAGATGCGATCGCCCCCAATGGGAATAATGCGATCGCCCCGAGTGGGAGCAGTCGTAGAAAAACTCGCGAACAGTTCGATCGCAAATCGTTAACGTTCATTAATTCTGGTTTCTCCATTAGACTATCCCGGCTGTCTTCTGCCCGAGATCCTTGCCCCAACGAGCTATTCTCCAATAATTTCCGTACTGGTCAGTTCGTCGGACATCTCAATAATCGCCCGCATTACGGGTTTCATCATCGGATCTTCGAGATTCTCAAAATCTTCGTAGCGGCGACGCTTGGCTCGGTTCGCCACCTGGACGGTAATCCGATAGCGATTGGATGCGGCATTGACTAAATCTTCTGCCCGGCGCATCAAGTGGTGGGTATCGAGCGCATTGCGTTTTTGCATAAGTTTTGGAAAGTGTTTATTTTTGCGAACGGATGTATCTAGTTTACCGGAAACGGCGGATCGGGTGTGAGATTGCTGTAGATAGACCTTTGAAGGTGTCGATGGAGCCAAGTAAGGTCGGCAATCTTTGTCAGAACTCATCAAAAAGTTTAAAAATATTAAGTTTTTTGCATATTCGTGTCAACAGAACCGCAATACCTTTAAAAAAATTTAAATATCGCATACAACCCGATCGTAAGGCTTAACTTAGATAAAAGAAACGACATACATAAAGGAGCATCATGGATAAACCTCAAAAATATCGTTTAGCTTGTACCCTATCCTTCGGTGATATTTACGGTCAAATCATTATCTGGTTAATCGTAATTTTTCTAAGTTTAGCGGGAGCTTTGGCTTTATGGAGTAGCGCCCGCCAAACTTACGCTCTATTAACCGTGGGTCTAATTCTAGTTCTCTCTTTACCTTTCTTATTATTTGCATTCGTAACCACATTACTCAATCATATTGAGTTACAAGCTGTCGATTCGGCAGCAGAAGAAGCGTTGTTAGCTTCTCGTCGAGGAAGTCGAAAGAAACCCGCTCAAGCCTGACGAAAAAGATTAGAAAAGGCAAAGGAGACTAAAAATCGCTCGCGTGCGAGTTTCTCGATTTTTCCAGTCTCCTTTTATCTTGAATATTCTCACTTCCAAATCCGATCTCCAAAATATTTCCGATCGAACCCACTTGTTAGAAAATGCTAGAGTATGACGTTTTCATTGTCGGCGGTGGACTCGCCGGTAGTCGGGCCGCTGTCGAAATTGCTCGCACCGACCCCAGTTTAAAGGTCGCTGTTGTCGCCAAAACCCACCCCATTCGATCGCACTCTGTCGCTGCCCAAGGGGGAATCGCCGCCACCCTGAAAAACGTAGACGATGCCGATTGTTGGGAAACCCACGCCTTCGATACCGTCAAGGGTTCTGACTATCTCGCCGATCAGGATGCAGTCGAAATTCTCACCCGCGAAGCCCCCAATGTCGTCATCGATTTGGAACACATGGGGGTGCTATTTTCGCGCCTGGACGACGGACGCATCGCCCAGCGGGCATTTGGCGGACATTCCCACAAACGCACCTGCTACGCAGCCGACAAAACCGGTCATGCCATGCTGCACGAATTAGTCAACAACCTGCGTCGCTACGGCGTGCAGATTTACGACGAATGGTACGTGATGCGCCTGATTCTCGAAGACGGCGAGGCAAAAGGAGTGGTGATGTACCACATCGAAACCGCACAAATCCAAGTGGTGCGCGCCAAAGCCGTAATGTTCGCCACGGGGGGATACGGTAGGGCTTTCAATACCACCTCCAACGATTTTGCCTCCACCGGAGATGGTTTGGCGATGGCGGCGATGGCGGGAGTTCCCCTGGAGGATATGGAGTTCGTCCAGTTCCACCCAACGGGATTGTATCCGGTGGGAGTGCTGATTTCCGAGGCGGTACGGGGGGAAGGGGCGTACCTCATTAATTCCGAGGGCGATCGTTTCATGGCAACCTACGCCCCCGCCAAGATGGAATTAGCCCCGCGCGATATCACCTCTCGGGCGATCTTTACCGAAATTCGCCAGAAACGGGGTATCAACGCCGATGGCAGTGGCGGTGGGGCTTGCGTGCATCTAGATTTGCGCCACATGGGTAAAGAAAAGATTATGAGTCGGATTCCCTTTGCTTGGGAAGAAGCCCATCGGCTGTTGGGAGTGGATTCAGTGCGCGAACCGATTCCCGTGCGTCCCACCGCCCACTATTCGATGGGGGGAATTCCGGTGAATACCCGAGGGCAAGTTCGCAGCAGTGCGGAAGGGTTGGTAGAAGGGTTCTACGCGGCTGGGGAATGTGCCTGCGTGTCGGTACACGGGGCGAACCGCTTGGGGAGTAATTCGCTGCTCGAATGCGTCGTATATGGGAAAGTGACGGGAAGTTCGATCGCCGCTGACGTGCAAAATCGCAAGTTGCCGCAGGTGGATGAAGGGCGGTATTTGGAAGAAGCGCAGCAGCAGATTCAGGGTTTGTTCGATCGATCTGGAGAATACCGGATTAATGAAGTGCGTCAGGCGATGCAGGATTGCATGAGCGAACATTGCGGCGTGTTTCGCAGTGACGAGTTGATGGGGGAAGGGTTGGGGCAGTTGGAGGCGTTGCAGCAGCAGTGCGGGCAGGTGTATTTAGATGATAAAGGAAGGCTGTGGAATACGGAAATTATTGAGGCGATGGAGTTGAATAGTTTGATGGTGGTTGCCCGAACCATCCTCACTTCGGCACACAATCGTCGGGAAAGTCGGGGGGCGCATTTCCGGGAAGATTTTACCACGCGAGATGATGAGAATTTCCTCAAACATACCCTAGCGTATTATTCTCCGGCGGGAATCGAGATTGGTGGGATGCCGGTGGCAATTTCGATGTTCGAACCCCAGGAACGGAAGTATTGAGGAGACAAGATTGGAGAAATGTTAAATATCGGTCAAACATTACTCGGTGGCAAATACACGATTAACAAACAATTAGGAGCAGGAGGCTTTGGAATTACTTACCTGGCAACTGATGAAAACAAACAACAGATTGTTATAAAAACGCTGAATGACACCGTTCGACAAAGCCCCGATTTCACAAAGTTTCGACAGGACTTTCAGCGCGAGGCGTTGCGACTGGCAAAATGCGCTCACCCTCATATTGTGGAGATTTACGATTTCTTTCTCGAAGGGGAGCTACCTTGCTTGGTGTTGGAATACATCAATGGTGAGGATTTGGCGAGTCGGGTTCACAGGCAAGGGGTTTTCTCGGAAGCTGAGGCATTGTCTTATATCCAACAGATTGGCAGCGCACTTGCTGTCATCCACGAGAAAGGCTTGTTGCATCGGGATGTGAACCCAAGAAATATTATGCTCCGAACAGGGCGATCGGAAGCGATATTAATTGATTTTGGCATTGCCCGCGAATATACGCCGAATCTGACTCAAACTCATACTCAATTGGTTTCTGATGCTTATTCCCCCATCGAGCAGTATGACAAACGTGCCAAGCGGGATGCTTATACCGATATTTATTCTTTAGCAGCGACGCTCTACGTCATTTTAACGAACGAATTGCCTGTTCCCGCCCCTGTGAGGGCAGCGGAAACAGAGTTAGAACCGCCGCGACAACTGAATCCGAAAATTAGCGAAAAGGTCGATCGAGCCATTCTCAAAGGGATGGAATTTAAACCCCAGAATCGTCCTCAGTCTGTTCGAGAATGGCTGGAGTTGTTGGGAGTCAATAGTATTATTGCACCACCGCAGCCCACCCTAACTACGCCAACGGTTGCCGTACCGGGACTCAACGCAACTCCGGTATCACCGCAACCTACGTCAAGCATTCCGAAAGTACCGCTACCACAACCTGGAACTCCAGCAAGGACGTCACCTTCTCCTAAAAGGTTACTACCGATTGTGGGTGCTGGAGTAGCAGTGGCGACTGTTGTTGTCGTAGGAAGTTTGGCTTATCTGCAATTGCAATCGAATCGAGAAAATCAAGCGGCATTAGAAAAGATTCAAAGACTGAAAATAGACGAAAAATATTTAGAATGCATCAACCAGGCTCAAGGTATCGATGAAACGAATGTAATTTATAACGAAGCTCGGGAACTTCTGAATGGATGTGCAAGCGAACACCTCGATCTCGCTCAGAAACTTGCGGGTGAAGAGAAATTTCGAGAAGCGATCGTCGAAGCAGAAAAAATTCCCAGCGGAATCCCTGCGGATGAGAAACGAATAACATCGATCGAACAATGGTCAGAACAAATTTTAGCAAAGGCAGAAGAGACCTATAACTTAAGTGGGTTAGATAAAGCTCTTGAAATAGCCAAAGGAATTCCTGAAAGTAGTTCTGCGTATCAAAAAGCTCAGGATAAAATTCAGGATTGGAAAGACGCATGGAAAATGGATACTGCTCTTTTTAAAGAAATTCAAATAACCTCTGAAGCCCAGCAATGGCAGAAAACCGTTGAGATTGGGAATAGAATAACTCGAAATAGTTATTGGGATGCGATAGTTAAAAATATTTATTTTTCAGCCTTAAATAAGCTGGCAAAAGAAAATTTGGAAATTGCCAAAGAAAAAGCAAATAATGGAAATTTACAAGAAGCTATTAATTTAGCAAGCAGTATTGAGGCACGCGACTCTGTCTATGAAGACGTTCAAAGTTTCATTTCTCAGTGGCAAGAAAAGCTTCAAAAAAAAGAAGAAGAAGAACAGATCAAAATCAAAACTGAGAAAGAAAGAAAATTTAGAGAAGATTTTCAGCGCTTAAGCAGAGAACACTTTCAGGAATGTCCATCAAACAGTAATACGAGGAGTGAAACTACAGAGTGTATAAAAATTCTAGATGAAAAATATATAGCTTTATGCATATTGCACGGAGGAGTTTTTTCTGTCGATGATGTAACCGCTCACAATCAGTGCATTTTTTAGGATTAAATATTTTAAAACGTGACTTTAAAAACAAAAAGAAAATTCACGATCGAGGAATACCATCGTCTCACAGAAATTGGATTTTTCCACGAAGACGATCGCATCGAACTCATTGACGGAGAAATTATTGAAATGGTCTCGAAAGGAGTGGCACACGTTTTCTGCTGTCAGAAGTTAATTAAAAACCTGGTTCAACTGATTGGAGATGAGGCAATACTACGATGCCAAGATCCGATTATACTTCTCAACAATAGCGAACCCGAACCAGATTTCACGATCGCCCGCAATTGCGACGATAGTTATCTCTCCCACCATCCTTACCCAGAAGATATTATCTTGGTTATTGAAATTGCCGATTCATCCTTAGACTACGATCGACAAGTGAAGTTACCTCTTTATGCCGAAGCCGGAATTGCCGAGTATTGGATCGTGAATTTATTCGATCGGCAGTTAGAAGTCTATCGGCAACCTTATCAAAAAACAAATGGTGGCTTTAATTACAGTCAGCAACAAATATTTTTACCCGAGGCCACTGTCCCATTGCATTTTTTTAAAGATCGTACTCTCAATTTATCGACAATATTTCCGGCACAATAATCGATCGAAAACTTCAAAATAGCATATTATTAAAATATTTTGATTGTTCTTTACTTAAAGCATAAATTTCTAGTAAAATCCGATTGAAACTTCAGTCATAAACAATGGACGCAATTCAACCATATTTAATTTATATTGAAACGGGTGTCGGAATCGCTGTCGGTTCAGTTATCTTGGCATGGGTATTTTTTAGCCTACGTTTTTTTCTGGGAACTCGCAAGCTGACAGCCGTGCTCACAAACTTTTTTGAACTCGTGGTTGCTGGCGAAATCGATCGCGCGTATGAAATGACGAGTCCGAAGTTTAAAACTCGCACTCCCAAAGCAAAATTTAAAAAATTTCTTAAATCGAATAAGCTCGATAAATACAAGCGGATTACGATGCCCGTACCCGATCGAAATCGCGATACAAAGACATTGGATGTGAGCGTTGTACTGTCCTCCGGACGAGAGGTTCCCCTCAAAGCCGACATTATCAAAAAAGGAAACGGCTGGGAAATTGATATCCTGGAAAAAAATAAAAATAAATCTTGATAGCAATTTTTTTTGATGGACTCCCGGATGGTGAAAGTAGATACGCGAAACTCGCTCGCAGTGAAGGCAAAACGTTCGGCTGAACTCGTCCGTACGGTATTTCGGGGTCTATATTTTTGAAAACAGCGATCGCAAGTGGACTGTTACTTTCACATTTTCCGGCTCGATCGAACTCGAGATCTCTTTCAATTGACCAGAAAAGTGTATATTTTAGATCGCTATCTCTAAACGCAAACAAAAAGATGAGCCACAAAAAACCAAACCTCATTACGACTATTGGTCTTTACGCAGGGGGCTTGCTCTTCGTGATCTTTGCCATTTTACTGCTATTACAGGCAGCGGGAGTCATTCCCGGTGTTTCAAATATTGTTTATGTGGCATTGGTTCTGTTAGCGATTGGCTGCGGGCTTTTATATGGCATTGGTAGTCGGTCGTAATCGATCGTTGCAATGTGGTAGGGATATAAGGTCTAGCAGATTTGATGGGTTGGATTAGCAACATAGAACCTTAGGTTTTACCTCTGGGCTTTGCACAATCGTTTCTTGCGTACGGATGCAAAGGTAAAAAGAAAAGGCTTCGGTCAAAGTTAGTTTCGTGCCGCTGAAAATTGCCGTTCTGTCGGAATATTCAGAGTATTTTTTGCTCCTTCACCATTTCAAACACCTCGTACGCCACCCGTCCGGCTGCATCGCCAGAACAGGAAACCTCGCCCCACAATTCAGGCACTCCGATACAACTGCGAAGAATGCCTCTGGCTGCGATCGACATTCTATGTAGCGATGTAGTTTTGCGCAACGAACCTCACCCAATCGCGTCAGAGATACTGCCAGCCCGAACCGATCGCGTTGGAAGAAAACTCTAGTGCATTCAACGAACTTTCCCTTTAATCTATGAATTAAGCGAGTACGGATTGACTGTCTTACGGACGGAAGATCGAAGAGAAAAAGCAGAGGAAAAAGTTTTTATTGAAACATCGCTTCTCAAACTGGACTCCTCTTTT
>NZ_JADEXN010000186.1 GCF_015207075.1 Zarconia navalis LEGE 11467 | reverse complement strand
GAATTCCAAATAGTTCTAATATTTCAATAGGATTTTTAATATAGATTATCCATTGAGTTTGAATATTTGTTCTTTGAAACTTATAATAGCGAGATCCCGATTCAAAGGCAACAATAAAAAAACAATTAGCTAGTAACGATATTGTCGGTGCAATTTGCCAGAGTATTTGCTTATTATAATATTTAATATAAGCCGTTATAAAATAAAGAGCGATTAAAATAAAAATACTAATACTTTGATTAGTTTTATTTTTAAAATCACTTATTTTCTTTGAATTTTCTCGATCGGCAATCCAAAAATTAAGAATAAATCCACACAGAAAAACATCTAAATTTAATGCAATGGGGACATAAACATATTTGACAAAAGCGATCGCATCTTCAGGCGGGGGCAATTGAGCTTGAATGACTTGCCAAATACTGTAACGAAGAATTAGCGATCCCAAAATTAGGGTTGCGGCAAACCCTAAAATACTTTTTCGATCGCGCAACCGCCGTTTGAGATAGCTAAAGAGAAACGGAACTAAAAAATAAAACTGAATTTCTGTCGAAAGCGACCATAATGCCCCATTAAAACCGACCGGTAATACTTGATGGTACGTGAACGTACATAATCGCAGCAAATATATCCAATTTTGAGGTCGTAAAATATCGGGATAAACGAATAAACTTAAAACTAAAATGGCAAAATAATATAACGGAAAAACTCTTAAAGCCCGATTGCGCCAAAATCGAAGTATGCCTTTAAAATCTATCTTGTAGCGTTGGGTATAGAAAACTTTCCCCATCAAATATCCAGACAAACAAAAAAATATGCGAACGGCAACACCTCCGGCGGCAAACAATAACCAACTCAAATCATAGTTGCCATAAATTAAAGATTCTCTCGGTGCATTGCAATGGGCGACGATGACAACCAGGCAGGCTACGCCCCGCAAAGCCAGTAACGCATCCACAGTAGGAGGCGTTTGAGTGGGTTGATTCACCATCGCGCGAAAACGGATAAAATAAACAACAGCATTTTCGATCGCCGAGTTTTCCCCAACTGAGATCGGGGACTTTGAGAAACCGATAGATAAACCGATAAAGGTTTCTCATCTAAGTCAAGTCACATCATCTCATAATCTCTCAACGTAATATGGTACAGTTCGGGGAATAAAGCAGTTGGTGAGAAAATGGTGCAATCTCTAAATGAGGCAATCGAATTATCGATTGTTTTACCCTGTCTGAATGAAGTTCAAACGCTACCCATTTGTATTCAAAAAGCGAGGGAAGCGATCGCAAAGCTTCACTTAAAAGGAGAAATTATCGTTGCCGATAATGGTTCGACCGATGGTTCTCAAGAACTAGCCGTAGCGTTAGGGGCAAGAGTGATTCAAGTGCCCGTTCGCGGATATGGCGCAGCCCTTACCTGGGGCATTCGCTACGCCAGAGGAGAATATATCGCGATCGGCGATGCCGATGATTCTTATGATTTTCGCGAAGCCGTACCCATGGTCGAAAAACTGATGTTGGGTTACCAAATGGTTGTGGGAACGCGCTTGAAAGGAGAAATTTATCCGGGGGCGATGCCTTGGAAGAATCGATATCTCGGCACGCCAATTTTAACTCAAATTGTCAATCTTTTATATGGCGCTTCTTTCTCCGATGTTAACTGCGGAATGCGGGCATTTTCCAAACGAGCTTTTCTCGATATGTATGTCGAGTCCTTCGGCATGGAATTTGCTTCGGAAATGTTAGTTAAAGCTTCCGTTTTACGACTCAAAACAACGGAAGTTCCGATTACTTTATATCGCGATGGTCGCAATCGACCGCCTCACTTACAACCTTGGTCTGATGGCTGGCGACACCTCAAATATATCTTGCTATTTGCCCCGCGATTCATATACGGCTTGCCGGGAGGAATCTTGCTGGCGATCGGTATTATTTTAGCATCGCTCTTAAATCTAACGCCGGGCGGTCAGTCGGTTTATGTGGGAAGTTTTTGGTTTAACGATCATTGGATCGTTGTTGCTGCATTATGTTGCTTGTTAGGCTACGAACTGTTGCTAACGGGATTTCTCGCACATTTATATACCCTAACCCATCGAATTCGACGGCGATCGCGCTGGATGGATTTTTTAGTGAAAACTATTAAAATAGAGCAAATTCTTCTGTTTTCATTCGTGACTTTAGCCATTGGAGTGGGATTTGAATTTTCGGTAATCGAGTCTTGGATTGACGGTCAGTTTGGTCCTTTGAATGCCATTCGTCCGGCGGTGACGGGAATGATCCTAATTTTAATGAGTACTCAAACGCTATTTAGCGGTTTATTTTATGCCGTTCTTTCAGACAAATACAAACATCGATCGATGTTTAAATTAGAGCCGATTAAAACGAGTCAAAAATTTCCTGTTTCCCACAAGTAAAGTCGTTCCCGGCAAGAACTGAACACCTGATAATTATCTCTAAGAAATCTTTGATAAGTCGATCTTTAGTTTTCAATCGGTGTAAAATAATCTGTGGCGATCGTCCAAAACTTGCATCAAAAATTAGTAATGAATCGGCGAGTTAACGTACTTGTCGATCGACTTTCTGGTTTTATCCCCGAGACTCAACCTTTGCAAGGATTAGATGTGGGTTGCGGTAGTGGAGAAATCGCATATTGGCTGACCCAAAAGCGATCGAATATTAACTTGCAAGGGGTGGATGTACTGGTTCGTTCTCAAACCCAAATTCCCGTTCGCGAGTTTGACGGGTTAACGTTGCCATTTCCCAACAAACACTTCGATTTTGTGATGTTAGTTGATGTGCTGCATCATACAGAATACCCAGAGAAGTTGATGGCAGAATGCGCGAGAGTTACCCGTCAATTTCTCCTCATAAAAGACCATTACTGTAATGGATGGTGGGATAATGCGCGCTTGCGATTGATGGACTGGGTAGGAAATTGCAGTTATGGCGTTGCATTACCTTACAATTACCAGTCAACTTCCCAGTGGCAAGCGTTGTACGATCGCGAACAACTCATAACAGAGAAAACACTGACTCAACTTCATCTCTATCCACCACCGGTGGGTTATCTTTTCGATAGTAATCTACACTTCATCTCTCGTTTACAAAGAGAAGAATATATTGAAATTTGAATGGGAGAAAAGCGATTGACTCAGACACAAGAATTTAACTATTTTAGCGATCGCATTTCTATATTCGATCGACTGCGAATGCAAGCCTCGCTGAAAGTTCGCCGGCAAATGTACGATTGGTTTATTCGTCAAACCGGTGGTGTGGCTGGGAAAACCGTACTCGATTTCGGCGCGACACCCGATACATCCCGTGCGGATAGTAACTGTTTTCTTCGCTGGTTGCTAGAAGATGGCGCGCGAGTTTATGCTACCTCTCCAGAAGAGATCGCGAGTTTAGAAAGGATATTTCCCGGTTTGAAAACGATTACTTTTCCACCGGAGAAAAGCCAGTGTTTCGATTTCGTTATTTCCTCCGCCGTCATCGAACACGTCGGTTCCGAAGACCGGCAAATTGAGTACGTTCGAGATTTACTCCAATTATCCGATCGTATTTTGCTGACCACCCCCAATCGCTACCACTGGTTGGATTTTCATACCAAATTACCGCTTTTGCACTGGCTACCCAAAGATCGACATCGGCAAATTTTAAATTTGCTGGGTTTGAAATTTTGGGCAAAAGAAGAAAACTTAAATCTGTTATCGAAAACCGATTTAGTCCGCATTTTAGATCGAATCTCAACAACCCATTTGCCAGGGAAAAAGCTGACTCTGAGTTGGTATCAGCCTAAATTTTTAGGAAAGGTTTCCAACTTTGCGATCCTCATTCAATCGGTTTGGGTTTAGACGGTATACTTTACAAAAAATACCAGTCTAAGGGCGATCTAAATTTAGTAACAGTAATAAATCAAATCGCCGTACCCGCCCCAAACTCCTCGCACTTAGGTGAGAAGAGTGGAAATGAGACTGTAGGCAGTTACGATCGCGTCAATACCATCGTCTCTCTTCCAAAACCGTTTCCCCAAAACTATTCCCCGTGACTGCAAAACATTCAGCATCTCCCAACGCAACCACTTCCACTGTATCTAGACCCGAGTCGAGTTCTTCACTGGGGGCAACTCTAACCCGTTGGTTGTGGTCTTGGTTCGGACTCGCGATCGCATTAATGACCTCTGCCACCCTTGGGGGGATTGCGGCGTGGATGTTTCCCCCATCGCCCAAAACCTTCGTACAGCCGGAGGTCTCCTGGAACAACGGCTTTGGCTACCAACTATCCCAGCCGATGCAGGTTCTAATTCTGGGAGTTGAACCCCCGCCAGAACTACCCGAAGACTCTCCCGAACGATTTTCCGGTCGCAGCGACACCATTTTACTCCTACGCTTCGACCCCCTCGATGCCTCGGTGAGTTTACTCTCGATTCCCCGCGATACCCTCGTCGAGATTCCGGGGATCGGTTTTTCCAAAGCCAATACGGCGAATTACGACGGCGGCATCGACTTAGCGAAAGACACCTTTGAGAACTTGCTGGCTGATGTTCCCATCCATCGTTACGTACGCATCGATACGGCGGCTTTGGTAGAGTTGGTGGATTTGCTGGGGGGAGTTGAGGTGTTCGTTCCCGAAGCGATGTCCTATACCGATATCGCCGGGCAACTCAAAATCGACCTTTCCTCCGGATGGCAAATCCTCGATGGGGAACAAGACGAACAGTTCTCCCGCTTTCGCCAGGGGGCTTATGGGGATGTGGGACGGGTACAGCGACAGCAAGAGTTGATGGCTGCGATTCGATCGCGATTGACAAATCCGACGGTTCTGCCGCGACTGCCGGAAGTGATTCGGGTTATCCAAAAATATATCGATACCGATCTGAGTTTGCCCGAAATGATGGCATTGGTGAATTTCGGCTTGCAACTGGACAGTCAGGCACTGAAAATGGTGATGCTGCCCGGTGAGTTTGGCGATTCCTACGACTACGATACGGGGTATTGGATTGCTGACAACGGGGGGCGAGATCGTATTGTTGAGGGATATTTCGGGCAGTCTACAGGTCGCCGAGAAAGACCGATTCGATCGCGATCGCGTAACTCCTGGGAATCTACCGCCCCATCTTTCCGAATTGCCATCCAAAATACCACGACCGATGCCACCGCCGTCGATCGCTTCCAAAAGGAATTAGAACAATTGGGATTTGAGGATACCTACGTTGCCCCAGATTGGTCGGATACTCAACGCCAGACTCAAATTATCATCCAGAAAGGACATCTCAATGGGGCGAAGTTTCTGCAAGAAAGTTTGGGATTTGGCGAAATTGTCACTATGTCTACGGGGGATTTGGATTCTGATTTGACGATTCGGATTGGGGAAGATTGGCAACTCGATCGTTGAGCATTCTTTTCCGATTTTCTTGTCAATGCACTTCTTACTCATTACTTCTTATTCGTTCCTGAAAAAATTTTCAGGGTTTGCGATCGCGATCTCATCGATCTTCGTGTTATCGCTAACCTTAAGATTTTGGGGATTGGAACGATTTAATACGTTGGTTTTCGATGAGGTTTATTACGCCAAGTTTGCGGTGAATTACCTCAACGGTACGGAAGTATTCGATGCCCATCCTCCGTTAGGTAAATATATTATTGCTGTGGGAATTTGGCTATCGCAATTGTTCGCCTTCCAAAATACCAACGATCTAACGGGTCAAGTTCTTTCTCCCATCAGTTACCGATGGATGAACGCACTGGTCGGTTCTTGCATCCCAATTGTCGTGGCTGGTATTGCTTACCAATTGAGCGATCGCCGCAGTTATGCTGTTCTAGCAGGCTTTTTTTGCGCGATCGATGGCTTCTTTCTGGTGGAATCTCGGTACGCACTGATTAATATTTATTTAGTCTTTTTCGGATTACTCGGTCAGTGGCTATTTTTAATTTCTCTCAGGTTGAAAAACGATCGGAAAGCCCTCATCTCGATCGGGGCGGGAATTTGTTTCGGGGCTTCAGTTTCCGTTAAATGGAATGGATTAGGATTTTTACTCGGTATTTATCTGGTTTATTCGATCGCTCGACTCGTCAAGTATCTAGACTTAAAAGAAAACATCACAATCGAAGCGAATTTAAAGAAAAGTTGGTTTAAAAATATTGCTAATTTAAAATTAATTCATCTCGTCCTGAATCTAGCTTTCATTCCAGCGATTATCTACTTGTTGATATGGATACCACACCTACAACTGAATCCAACAGAAACCTTTTGGAGCGTACATCAAAAAATCTTGTCTTACCATCAAACTGGTGTCGGAACCGGTGCCCAAGTTCACCCCTACTGTTCCCGATGGTATACCTGGCCCTTGATGCTGCGTCCAATGTCGTACTTTTACGATCGCTCGACCCAAAACGATATTCATTCAATTTTGCCTCCCTTGCCGACCTATTTTAACGAAGGTATTTACGACGTTCACTTAATGGGAAACCCGATTTTATGGTGGTTGAGTGGCGGAGCGATTTCGATTCTAATTTTGTGGGGGTTGACGGAAGTATTACCGAGCGTTTTCTCAAGTCGATCGCAATTATCCCGAGCGAACAGTTTTTTGATTCCGCTTTATCTATTGACAAACTATTTTGCCAACTTTTTACCTTGGATTCTCGTCCGACGCTGCACGTTTATTTATCTGTATATGAGTGCCTTTATCTTTTCAATTTTAGCCTTTTCATGGCTTGTCGATCGCTGGTTGAACTGCGATCGTCTCTCCCACAAAATTTGGGCGATGAGTACTATTTTGATTAGCGTATTTGCATTTATTTTTTGGTTACCGGTTTACTTAGGTTTACCGTTATCGATCGAGCAATTTAATCTGAGAATGCTGTTGAAGTCTTGGATTTAATTCTGTTTTGTATAGCAGTCCGTGCCCTTTTCGTTACAAGTTTTGCGGGTTCGGAAAGGGGGAATGGGGGGATGAATTCGGAAGTCGGAATTCGGAAGTCGGGAAGGGGGAATGGGGAGTGGAAAAAGCCGGTTTCATCGAGCGTGTAAATAAACGGATGACGAAGCGCTATAATGCTCGATCGAAATCGAGGATTGTTACTGCGATCGTACAACTCTTGAAAACGTGAAAACGAAATTTACATTTTTCAAAGATATATAGCAACCGCCTTGACGGTTAGGACGGTTAGGACGGTTAGGACGGTTAGGACGGTTAGGACAATTAAGACAATTGTGTAATCTTCTCGAAATATTGTCTCCTCAGCCTCCCGTGCCCACAGTTACTTGTGTCCTAACCGATGTAGCAACTGCAATATAAGGCATCAAAACGATCGCCAACATAACCCAATGGAAACTCAACTCAAGTCGATCGCTTAATGCTCGAAGATCCCTTGATATTGCAACAAATCTAACGATACATGAACGGGAATACATTCAAAACATTGCTGTGCGAGTTCCCAGCGTTCCTCTCTTTGCAGCATCGCGATTAACGTTTGGCGCGCGCTTAGCAGATATCGCACGTCATTTGCCGCATAGTCGAGTTGCTTATCCGATAAATTTGCTGCATTTCCCCAATCGGAACTCTGGGCGCGTTTGTCCAATTCGACCCCTTCAAGTTCGGCAATCAAGGATTTTAAGCCATGTTGGGATGTATAAGTTCTCGCCAGTTTACTCGCAATCTTCGTGCAGAATAGAGGCGCAACCTGAATGCCGAGATGGTAGCGCAGAGTTGCCACATCGAAGCGGGCAAAATGAAAGACCTTGGCGATTTCGCTTGCTTCCATCAATTTTTTCAAATTCGGTGCCGACCTTTGTCCTCGGGCAATGCGAATGGCGCTAACGTAACCATCCGGGTCGCATAGCTGCACCAAACACAGACGATCTCGCTGGGGTAGCAATCCCATCGTTTCGGTATCGACGGCGATCGCATCGGCAGCGAGATATCGATCGAGGGTTTCGTTAGATAAGTCGCAATCGCAAACTTGAAAATTGTCCATAGATAATGGCTAGCGATCGATGG
Organism: Zarconia navalis LEGE 11467; assembly: GCF_015207075.1. GTDB lineage: Bacteria > Cyanobacteriota > Cyanobacteriia > Cyanobacteriales > Geitlerinemataceae > Zarconia > Zarconia navalis. The sequence goes on along the minus strand of NZ_JADEXN010000186.1, from coordinate 811 downwards.
TCTGGGAAGAGGGCAAAGTATTTCAATATTCACATTTTAGGTCAATCTGAGAATCGATCGCTCACATACGCAGGCTCCCGACGATAACGGCTATCGGCTGCGAACGAAAAGCTGGGTAAAGTAGTATTCACCTTGGCTGTTTTGGGCGATACCAATACCCGTTAAGTTGTAATCCCCTTCAATATTTTCCAAGTGACCGGGACTTTCGAGCCATCCTTCAAAGGCTTGAGTGGCTGGGTCGCCGTAACCTTGGTTGTAGGCGACATTTTCTGCGACCCCCTGCAAACTCACCAACTCGCCGAGAGCCTCCGCACGCTCTTCAAATCCATCATGACTGAACGCTATTTGGCCCGAAGCCATATTCTCAGAATGACTGCGAGCGATTTCGCTCATTTGCGGGTCGAGGGCGAAAGTTGGGAGACCTTGACTCTGTCGATATTGGTTGACCTTCTCGTGGACGGACTCTTCAAGCTCGGTAAACGTTCCCGCAGCGACAGGTATCGATTGAGGAGGCGGCGAAATGGGGGCAGAAACGCCGACATCCGAAACTTCGCAACCCGCCACGCTCACAAGGGCGAATAATCCTAAAAACAGGCGATCGAACATGAGATTAATTGCTCCAAATCGAGATAGATTGGGGGAGACCCCCTGTCGGATCGGGTTGCGAGATCGCGCCCCACGCGGTATTGACAAACCAACAATGACAGACAGCGGACACCATTGCGCCCCTGCGATCGCCCCGTTGTACCAGAGCTGTGGCACAGTGCTAGTTGCCGCCGTCCATCAACCCCAAACTTTTTGCCACCGTTTG
>NZ_JADEXN010000185.1 GCF_015207075.1 Zarconia navalis LEGE 11467 | reverse complement strand
TTGTCCGGTGGCGTTGCCGTTCTCTGCCCCCGCGCCTCCGAGGGGTTCGGCTGCCGCATTTTGAATCGAATCGTCATCCACCAAATTCAGGGCGAGGGTTCCACTTCCCGTCCCGGTACTCGCACTCACCGTCCAAGTGCGATCGCTGCCGGTAACGTTGAGAATGCTGGGGTCGATCGATCCCGTCGAGACTAACTGAAAATCCGTGGCATCCACCCCAGTGACGCTGTCGCTGAAGGTAACGATATAGTTGACGTTTGCCGCCGTGGTGGGGTTGGCATCGGCACGAACGATCGAACTGACCGTCAGCAGGGTTTCGTCGAAGACGACGCTATTATCGGTGCTGGTACTGGCCAAATTGGGATTGCCGGCCGCATCCAACACCACCCCGGCGGGAATATTCGCCGAAACCGTCCCCATTCCCGTCAGTCCGCCGACGGTCACCGCATATCGCCGACCGTCGGTAGAGGTGGGGGCAACGGTTACCGTCGTCCCGGTTGCCGTACCGCCGAGGATGACATCTGCTGGGGCGAACCCCGTTACCGGTTCGCTGAAAATGGCGGCAAAGGTGACGGTACTATTTGCGGTGGGGTCGGTTTGACCGAAGTCTTGGTTCAGGGTGACGGTGGGAGGAGTGCGATCGAACAGAACAGTGCTGGCATTGGTGGTGGCGGTGACGGGAGTACCGCTATTCCCGGCGACATCGGTAAAGTTGATGCGAAACGGAACCACACCTTCGGTATCTCCAGCTTGCAAGCGGTAAGTGGCGGTGTAGTTGTTGCCTCCGACATTGGCAACGGTGGCGATATTCCCATCGATGGTTGCATTGGGCAGGTTCGGCAGGGCTTCGCTGGCCGTAAAGCTGAGGGTGACGGTATTGCCCACTCTCGCCAACAGGGGATTGGGATTGTTGGAGGTGATGCTAACGGTCGGCAGAAGCGGGGCGATCGTTTCTGAGGGCGGTACGCCCAGCAGTACCGAAACGGAGTTGGAACCTCGGTTGGCGGCGGCTAGGTCTTGTCGCCTGTCGCCGTTGAAATCTCCCACCGCGACGGAATGGGGATTGAGACCGGCTGTGAAGGTTGATGGTTCGTCGAAACCACCGTTACCATCCCCGAGGAGAACGGAAACCGATCGACCGTCGCGGTTGGCGGTGGTTAAATCTTGCAACCCGTCGCCGTTGAAATCTCCCACCGTGACGAAACGGGGAACCGCACCGGTTGGGAAAATGGTTTGGGGGCTAAATCCTCCGGTTCCATCCCCCAGCAAAATCGAGACGTTATTACCATTGCGGTTGGCGGCGGCTAGGTCTTGTCGCCCGTCGCCGTTGAAGTCACCAATGGCGATCGAACGCGGGGCGGCCCCGGCGGCGAAGGTGGTTTGAGGGCTAAATCCTCCCGTTCCATTGCCGAGTAAAACCGAGACCGTATTGGTATCGAGATTCGTCGCCGCTAAATCTTGTCGTCCATCGCTGTTGAAATCCCCCACGACGATGCCACTGGGGGCGGTTCCTAGGGCAAAGGTGGTTTGAGGGCCAAATCCTCCCGTTCCATCCCCCAGCAGTACCGAGACCGTGTTGGAGGTAAGGTTAGTGACGGCTAAATCCTGTCGCCTGTCGCTGTTGAAGTCACCTAGGGCGATCGCGTTGGGTTCGATGCCGACGGCAAAGGTGGTTTGGGTGCTAAGCCCCCCCGTGCCATCGCCGAGGAAAACCGAGACGCTATTAGAAAAGCGGTTGGTAGCGGCTACGTCCTGTCGTCCGTCGCCGTTGAAGTCGCCAATGGCGATCGCGTTGGGGGCACGCTGGGTATCGAAGGTGGTTTGCGTGCCAAATCCTCCCATTCCATCCCCAAGCAATATGGAGAGGGTGTTGGCATCGCGGTTGCCCACCACTAAATCGGAGAGACCATCGCCATTGAAGTCTCCGACTTTGACGGAAATGGGAGAGTTGCCGACACCAAAAGGAGTGGTATCGAAATCAACAGATCGATCGGGCATAATGATTTAAATTCCTTGATGGATTAATAGGTTAAGAAAGAAAACAAATGGGTTAGAAGATTGGCAATAATGAGAAGATGTTTGCCGCGCTCGGCATTCGGAAAAAATAACAGTTTAATTTTTAGTTCCAGAATTACTTTATGAATTGCAATGGTTCATACTAGCTGAAGGCTAAGATCGGTTTGTCTTCCTTAAGAGAGATTTTTTCAAGTCGATCGATCGAAAATAGAAGTGTGGGTAGATTCTCGTGCCGATGGGTTTGTTTTGTTGAGTGTAGATTGCATTATTTTTAATGGGAAAGCCTGAGAAAACCAGCTAAAAAAATCATGAGTAAAAGCTGAAGGAGTACAGAAGACATAGCAAATCCCCAGACCAGACAGATAAACCCTGTTACTAGAAGTGCAATTTGATGTACGTCTTCAGAAATTTTCAAACCAAAAAAAATAGATCCGAAGCCAAAAAAGAAAAAGAGTGAGTCAGTCATGAATAAGTCCTGCTAGGTTGCAAAACAAATCGGTTCGATGAAAAACTGTTCGCTGGCCCCGATCGCTTAAGAATTAAGAGCAATGTTTCGGCTTGGCCATCCAAAAATGATGGCGAGTCTACAGATTCTTGCGATTCGGTAAAAGTTTAAAAAAGCCCGGTGTACCCAGAAACGGTAAGTTCCTCGAGATTGTGGGTTGAAGTCGATAATGTAGTGAGCTGTCGAGGATATACAATATCTGGTCTGGATTCTGCTCGCAGACATTGCCAACTCAAAGTATTTTTCGAGAGTATCGAGAAAGCGAACTCTGTGCTATTTCAGTTTTCTGCCTCCGAGAAAGGAAGATGGGGGTAGCGATTTCTTCGATACCCTTGAATGTAGTGGGATTTCTCGGACAGCCGATCGGATGATAGGTCACTTCTTTGGGTGACATACTCAACGGGCTAAAAATAGCAACTGTCACACCCAACCGATTAAAAGCCGGTTTGAACGCAAATCGTCTTAGGATGATATAGAAGAGCAAGCAAGGCAGACAAAGCAGACAAGCCACTTGCAAGCGATCGCGCTCGTTGGCAATATTGGGTGGACGATTTCGATGGTCAAAATCTTGCTAGTTGAAGATAATGAAATGAATCGAGATATGCTCTCGCGCCGACTGAAACGGAAAGGCTACGACGTGATGCTTGCCGTTGATGGTATCGAGGGAGTTGAAAAAGCGGCATTGCAACCCGATTTAATTTTGATGGATATGGGGTTACCGGTGCTTGACGGCTGGGAAGCTACCCGGAAACTCAAAGCCGATCCCAAAACATCCCAGATTCCGATTATCGCCCTCACCGCTCACGCCATTGCCGGCGATCGTGAGAAATGCCTGAAGGTTGGATGCGATGACTACGATACCAAACCCGTCGAGTTTCCCCGCCTTCTAGAAAAGATACAAGCTTTGGTGACATCTCGTTCGACTTGAATCGAGACTCCGGATACGCAGAGGGGAGATAGAGAGTCTTCAAGAGTCTGGATGCGAGCAGGGAGAGAACCAACCCTTGAAATTTCGTTCGACACCAACGAGCGATCGCATGCATCGTACATCAATAGTGCAAAGCATTCCCTTATAAGAGATGGAAAGAGGGTAAGATACCCAGAAACGGGATGTGCAGATGTAGATGCAGATGCAGATGTAGATGTAGATGTAGATGTAGATGTAGATGCAGATGTGCGCAATAACAACTCACCAGCTATCAATTGTCCGTTCGTCCGTTAACTCTGCCCATGCTCTCTTGTACTCCACAGACAAAGGGACAACTTGTTTGTACAATGTGGTGGGAGTTCTCGCCAGGTTTGTAAGATGGAATCGGCTCAAACAGCCTGTGTTTTAGTGGTCGATGATAATGAGGCCAATCGCGACCTGCTGCGACGGCGCTTGGAACGGCAAGGTTATACCGTTGCCGTTGCTGAAGATGGCTATCGGGCGTTAGAACTGATTGACAAGCAATCTTTTGACTTGGTTTTGCTCGATATTATGATGCCTCGGATGAACGGGTATCAAGTGCTAGAAACACTCAAGTCCAATTCCGCTCGCAACTACCTCCCCGTACTGGTGATTTCTGCCCTCGATGATATTGATAGCGTGGTCAAATGTATTGAATTGGGAGCAGAGGATTATCTTCCCAAGCCATTTAATCCCGTTTTACTCAAGGCTAGAATTGGTGCTTGTTTAGAGAAAAAGCGCCTGCGAGATCGCGAAAAAGCCTATCTCAAGCAGTTGCGAATCGAGCGGGAAAAATCAGAACGATTGCTGTTGAGTATTCTACCGGCACCGATCGCCCACCGCCTCAAACAAGATACCCATACGATCGCCGATAATTTTGAGGATGCATCGGTTTTGTTTGCCGATATTGTTGGCTTTACAAAACTATGGTCGCGGATTTCTCCTGAAGAATTAGTAGAACTTCTCAACGAGATTTTTTCTGCTTTCGATCGCCTCGCCGATCGCCATGGATTGGAAAAGATTAAAACCATTGGCGATGCTTATATGGTTGTGGGCGGATTACCCATTCCTAAAGAAAATCATGCTGAAGCCATGGCCCAAATGGCATTGGATATGCAACAGGCGATGGCTCAATTTAACAAAGGTGAACGCGAACCGTTTAGAATTCGCATCGGAATGAACACGGGACCCGTGATTGCTGGAGTTATTGGAAGAAATAAGTTTATTTACGATTTATGGGGAGATACAGTGAATATTGCCAGCCGGATGGAATCTCACGGAATCGTTAATGGGATTCAAGTTACGGAACAAACATTCGATCGGCTTAAAGATAAGTTCATCTTCAAAAAACGAGGCACAATTGAGGTTAAAGGAAAGGGGGGAATGACGACATATTTATTATTAGATAGAAAGAAAAAAAAGACTTTATAAACCTTTTAAATTTTCTATAATAAATTATTTTTATTGTTCGGGAAGCTTAAGAAAATATAATCAAAATTTAGATTGACTTATACTCCACCACATAAATGATGACAGGTCATTCATCCGGGGCACTATCTCTGCCTATCACGCATCAATGTGGTGGAGTACTAGGGTCGATGAAATGATGTTTGGACTTTAAGGTCAGTTCGGGTTAAGCCGCAGGCGATAATTCCCGATCGATATGACTTTTTTTTTAGGCTGGTGACCGCAAGGGGCAACGATCGGTCGCGAGACACCGGTAATGAGAACTCTCAATTTGGGAGACATTCTTGAGCTTCTCAGCGGTGAACTCTATTTGTATTTAGCTCGTATTTTTAAGATTCACCTCAGAAAATATACGGATTTTTTGTGAGTCGCGAAATGTTTTCATAAAAGCTCTCGTTTTTTGTATTTATCAAAAAATTGGTTAAAATTACTTGGAGATTTCTGAGTTTAATTCTTATGTTGGTTGGTATAGACAGCTCGATCGGTAGACAAAAATAATTAACGTTATGAATACGACTGTGTAGACTAGGCGATTCATAGCTAAATTGATTTAGGGCTACCTACTTACGAGAAGTCTGCAATCCACAATAATGGGTTCTAGGAGCAATCGAGGTGTATTCTACGCATACCAAAAGCGAGACAATTAAGAATACAGACAGATGAAAACGCTAACCCTCAATAACATCATTAAAGTTGCCGCTGCTTCAATTTGCATTTCGGCAATCTCCGGACAAGCTGCAAATGCCGGTCAAATGTACAATGGCGTGAACTATGCAATAGACTCTTTTGCCGATGGATCGGATGTGGGAGTTCGGGGTGCTAACAGCTCTTACGAGTTTTACGGCATGGCCATCAAGGAAGCCGGAGACAAAGTTTATATCGGTATCAATTCCAACCTGGCTCTAGATGGAGAGTCTTACCATCGTGCCGCAGACAAAAATATCGGCTACGGTGACTTGTTCTTCAACTTCTCCGGAGACAATCTGAAAACTGCTAACGACAGTGGCAATCTGTTCGGTATTCGCTTCGCCGGGACGAACGATTCCGGTGTTTCGGAAACGGGAGTTTTCAGCAACGTTGTCGGACAAAACGTCGCCAAGGAAAACGCTGGCTTCAGACACCTCAAGCACTACGACAATTGGGCGAAAAGTGATAGTTCGATGGCGGACTTAGACACCACCGATGAGTACTTCCAGGATTACTACAGGCAAAAACATTCAGTGACCAACTCCATTGCCTCGGGCACCAAAATCGGCGATATCGCCATGCTAGATGCAGATGCGTTGAGCGGATTGGGATTTGATTTCGGGCATTTCAACGCTACGGGTACGCATACCTTCGGCTTCAGCTTCGATCGCGCTTTGTTACCCGGTGCTGACTATATCGCCCACCTGTTTGCTGAGTGCATCAACGACGGTATGGCGATCGCCGGGAACCTGCCCGCCGTCTCTCCTGTTTCGGCTTCCGTCCCCGAACCTGCAAGCATCATGGGTCTGGCGGCGATCGGTATCATCGGTGCGAGTGGCAAACTCCGCAAGCGCAAGCAAGCGGACAGCTAGTTCTCGCAGTTGAGTCAACAAACTAGATAGAGGTTGAGGCTTGGTGGATAAGGATATGTTTGGGTTCTGACGAAAGCGCGCGATCGCACGGACGATCGTCTCATACCCCGAACCAATCGATATCTCGTATTTTTCGACCTCAGTTCGACAAAAAACGGCAAATTGTTCCGACCAACGTGCTAGCTTCAGACCACAGAAGCTAGCATTTATTTTGCATTTACTTCTAAGATCGATCGCATATCGAGTCGTACCGAATATGTAGCCATCATGAGCAATACCGTTGCACCTTCCAAACCGGACGATCGCATCCCGCCAACGCCCTTAGCGGTTGAAGCAGGCAATCCGATCGGAGAATTTATCCAAGAAACCATCGCCCTCACCCGGCGGCTGTTCATCCAACTCCAGCGCCGTCCCTCGACCCTGATTGCCGGCATCGTTCAGCCTCTGATGTGGCTGATTCTCTTCGGGGCGCTGTTCCAGAACGTTCCGGCGGGCTTGTTTGGGGAAAGCCAGAACTACGCCCAATTTCTCGGGGCGGGAGTCATCGTCTTTACGGCCTTTGCCGGGGCGCTCAATGCCGGTTTGCCGGTGATGTTCGATCGCGAGTTCGGTTTTCTCAATCGCTTGCTGGTTGCCCCTCTCGCCTCCCGGTTTTCGATCGTGGTGGCCTCGGCAATTTTCATCGTCACCCTCAGCTTCGTACAAACCGTCGTCATTATTGCCGCTGGGGTTTTTGCCGGTGCGGGATTGCCCGGAATTGGCGGATTGGCAGCTATCTGCCTGATTCTATTTCTACTCGTTATCGGCGTAACCGGACTCAGTCTGGGCTTGGCATTTGCCCTTCCGGGCCACATCGAACTGCTGGCAGTTATTTTTGTCACCAACTTGCCCCTACTCTTTGCGAGTACTGCCCTCGCGCCGCTATCTTTCATGCCGCAATGGTTGCAGGTTGTCGCCAGCCTCAACCCCCTCAGCTATGCGATCGAACCGATTCGCTATCTGTACCTGCACGGCGATTGGAGTTTGGGTAGCGTGGTGATGGAAGCGCCCTTCGGTTCGATTACCTTTGCTGGGGCTTTGCTGGTATTGCTCGGGTTTGCTAGCGTGGCGTTGTTGAGTATCCAACCCCTGTTGCGCCGTCGCTTTGCTTGAATCGAGTTTGCCCGCATCACTTTGTCTGAATGCCAGCCTGAATGTCAGTCTAAATGCCAGGGGCGATCGCTTTGGTTTTCCACAATTCTCATCTAATCCGTAATAATTGTTCTAAGAGCATCTTCGATAAAAGACGACCTCTGTAAAATACAGCAAGAATTATGAATAATTTGAGACACAACCCTTCGAGTCGCAAATCGGCGATCGCCCTTCTAGTCGCCGTAGGAATATTGCCTTTGCTACTTCCCAAGGCGAGCATCGCTCAAGAGTATGAAGATGATGCCATCCAGCCCCTCGATCTTCAACAAGATATTACCCAGCCGGAGTCGAGTGAGGTTGACTCGTTTTTGGGAGAAACCGGGGGTGGCTTGAATATCTACGAAATTCTCAATCGAGCCAATTTAGCTCGCGATCGCAGCGTTAGCGATGTCGTCGGCGCGCAAGAGGAAAATTTACTCGATGCTGCCTCCGATTTTCGCACCCGCCAGCTCGAACTGATTCGCCAACAACGCCTCACAGAAGAAAACCCAGAGGCGGCTGATTCTGGGGGAACGAATGCTGCCGAGTCGGAAGAGTAAAACTCCCACACACATTCGGCTCAATTTTTGTATTTTTCACCTAACTTTTTTAGGGATGCTACCGCACATCCCTTCTCTTTTTTTTATCGAGTCAATTGTCTAAATTATTTGAATTTCGACTTTTCATGGTTTGAAAGCCGCTAACGACCAGTGTACTTTTAGGGATATCGATCGCAATTACGGTCAATACACCACTCATGACTTGGCTCTATACTTATGAAAATAGCGATAAGAATAACAGTAGAACGATCCGAATACTTGTATTAAGATCGGCTACTTCTCACTTATTACTCGATCGACCTCTGGCGGCTTTAAGCAACTCCACAACATCCTTGTGTCCGTCTTGAGAAGCCCACACCAAAGCCGTCCAAGTATTATCATCTTTGGCATCGAGATCGGCACCGCGATCGAGCAATACCCGCACAATTTCAGTTCTGCCGCTTCCCGCCGCACACATCAAAACCGTTAGGCCGAAATTCGTTTTGGCATTGACATTTGCCCCCGCATCGAGAAGAGTCCGAACAATGTCCTCGCGCCCGGTTCCAGCCGCTGCCATCAGTTCCGTCCAGCCATCCTTACC